>JAIDJS010000329.1 GCA_029052085.1 Eubacterium sp. | reverse complement strand
TTCAGCAGACTTTGGAAGCATTAAAAACAGGCGAGTTTTTATATTTTGCCCATCCTGATTTAATCAATTACACAGGCAATAAAAAAATGTACGAAGAAAAAATGCGTTATTTTGTTAAAGAGCTTAAAAAACTTGATATCCCGCTTGAATGTAACTTTTTAGGCTTTTGGGACAAAAGAAATTATCCGAATGAAACCTTTTGGAGGCTTGTTGCAAAGGAGCAGAACCCGGTTGTAATCGGGCTTGACGCACATCAGCCGGAGGTTTATCTTGATAAAAAAAGACTTGATAAAATGAAAAGATTTCTTGATGATTTAGGAATTAAGCTGATTGAGAAATTAAAAATTGAAAAATAGATATAATAAACCGATACATTTCTGTATCGGTTTATTATTTTATTCAATTATGAATTCTGATATACAGGGCACTTTTTATACTCATCACCATATTCAGCATTGCATGTATATTTCACCTGCGAATCCCAAACAGGCATATGTTTGTAACAAAGCTTACAAACATACTCATCATCGCTATTTCCCCATCCACCATGATCTTCATAATCAAGGTACGGACATCTTGCCATATTTAAATTCTCCTTTCTTTGAGTATTACTAATATTTCAAGCATATGCTTTTAAGCACCAATCAACTTGTTTATAAAGGATGAATCCGATATTTTATCGTGAACTGCCAAAAATGTATTTAGAGTATGCATACTGTTCATTAAATCCATATTCACTGTACATCTTATAAAATTTCCTTGAATAAAAAATTTTTCGTCGTAAACTTCCATGTTTACATTATTGATACCGATAAGAGCATTACTAATACTATTATTATCTATTACTTTGTAAATCGGTCCAACATTTAAACACAGATACACTCTCTCATCAATTTGCAAAAATCTAATTATATATTGCGTAACATCTACATTTGTAACTTTGCTAAGACTTTCTTCTATTACAATTAATTCTCCCTGTTCATCAGAAATAACATGATATACAATATTAAATTTATTTAACTGATTTAAAAAAGCCTCTTTGCATTCATTTACATTCATATACTCTTCCTCCAAAAATAAAACTTTAGTTATATTCTATATTATAGTAAATATATTTACTAAAGTCAATAGTAAATTTGTTTACTTG
>JAIDJS010000328.1 GCA_029052085.1 Eubacterium sp. | reverse complement strand
GTATCGTTAATGCTCTCCTTAATGGCGGCAAGCTCGAAATCGCAGGTATCGTAAGTATCGAAGGCGAAAACGCATATGTAAATGCTGTTAAGCCATTACTTGAAGTTCTTGGCTGCAACACAATTTCTCTTGATGCAATGGATGGCAGTGCTTCCATTGAAGGACTTCTTAAGGTTGTATTTGCAAGAGTTGATGAAATTCTTGATTCTACAAATCTTGTTGCAGATATCCTTGAAATGGTTCCTGAAATTGCAAACTTCATTGCAAAGGGCGGTCTCCAGAAGTTCGTTGAAGAATTAATCTATCCTGTTCTCAGAATAGTTAATCCGATCGCTGATCTCCTTGGTGCCGGCAATATATTCGATCTTGTTCTCGGTGTTCTTGGTATAGAGGGAATTGCTTGGAACGATGTTCAGAATAATATCTTCGAACTCATTGCTACATTCCTTAAAGCAAATGATAAGAAAGATAATGTTTATGCAGAGGTTGTTAAATCCGGTATCATATTCAACAGAACTAAGACTCTTGTTATTCACAACATTAATCTTGGCGATATTGATGGCAACGGAAAAGACGATATTATAAATATCAATGTTCCTGAATTTGATTTGGCAAAACTTGCCGGAGCAGATGACGGAAAGGGCAACGCTGCTGAAAACACATTAGTAATAGCTCTCAGATATGTATGGGCTGTTGTTGATGCAAATGAAGATACACTTGTTGATGTTCTTAAGGGTGTTCTTAAGGATAATTACAGCAAGGTTGATAAGTATATCACTAGATTGTTCAAGAATAGTGATGACGATGTAGTTGTAGCTCTTGTCAACACATTAAATGCACTTGATTCTGCACTTAATCGTTCAGACGCTTGGGGCGCAATCAGAGCAGCAGTTGCTGAAAAGCCAGTTAATTATCCGGCTGATGTTCTTTCAAGAGCAGAGGTTACTGCACTTATTGACAGAATTACAGATATCGTAAACAAAGCATTACCAAAGCTTCTTCCTTCAATTATGGAAGGCAAGAATTACACATCCTTACAGGCTCTTGTTGCAGGCGAGCTTTACACTAAGAATTTAGTTGATACAATCGCTAATGCACTCAATGGTCTTGGATATGAAACAGATGCAAATGGTAATAAGGCTGAAAGCGGTCTGAATAAGACTCTTAAAGATCTTGTTGGTATCGACTTTACAGCTGTTCCGACAGGCGATAAGCTTGGAACTGTAAACAGCAAGGAAACATTTATTGATGCTCTTGCTAAGATTCTCGCTCCATTCGATCCTGTTGTAAATGCTCTTCTTAAGGGCGATGATCTTGAGATTGCAGGTATTGCAATCGGCGGCGAAAATGGTTATGTATATGCTATTAAGCCATTACTTCAGGTTCTTGGCTGCAAGGATCTTGAAGTAACTGTAAGTGATAGTGCTCCAACTCTTAAAGCTATCATTACAGCAGTTCTTGACAGAGTTGATGAAATCCTCGCTGATCCTATCACTGAAGTTCTTGAAATGCTTCCACAGCTTGCAAACTTTATTGATAAGGGCGGAATTCAGATATTCGTTGAAGAACTTATCTATCCTGTAATCAGAATTGCTACTCCTGTAGTATCTCTTGTTAAGGATGATAAGCAGAACTTGTTTGACTTTGTTCTTGAAATCGTTTCAGAATTTGTTCCTGAGGTTAATGATTATCTTCCAAGCGGAACAACATGGACAAATGTTCATAAGAAGCTGAACGAAATTATTGCTAAGTTCGTTCCTGCTGAAATCGAAATCAACGGAGTTAAATATCCTATCAACATTCCTAAGATTGATCTTTCTGAGATTGCCGGATGCGGAACAGGCACAGGTATTGCATTCAATCCTGAAAAGGCTGACGTATTCACAAAGCTTGTTGGATTTATCTTCAAGGCTGTTAAGGAAAACAAAGATAATCTCTTTGTTCCTGTTCTTAAAGAGTTACTTGGCGATGCATTCGATGAGGAAATCATTGATGAAGCCATCAATCAAGTATTTGCATTAGATGAATTTGATTTCATCGCTGCATTGGTTGATATTGTAAACGGTCTTGATACAGATACAGCCCATAAGGCTGACTGGTCAAAGGTTGCAGCATTAGTAACTCCAACAGTAGTTAACTACCCAGAAAACGGTAAGGCTGAGGTTGAATCCTTCATCTCAACTGTTTCAGGCTTGGTTAATACTTTGGTTCCGGGTCTTATTAAAGACGCTAACGGAAACGGTTATGATTCATTAACAGCTCTTGTTAATGAAAAGCTTTACACCAAGTCTTTGGTTGAAACAATTGCTAAGGCGCTCAGAGGTGTTGGTGTAAATGAAGACGGAACAGTTAAGGATATCAACAATACACTTAAGGATATTGTTGGCATAGACTTTACTAAGGTTCCGACAACAATCGGAGAAGTAACAGACAGTGCTTCGTTCGCTAAAGAGCTTGCAAAGGTTCTTGCTCCGTTCGATCACATTGTAGATGCACTTCTCAATGCCGGCTCAATCAATATTTACGGTATTGTAGATATCGGCGGTCAGAATGCTTATGTAGATGCAATCAAGCCTCTTCTTACAGTTCTTGGCTGTGATACATCAAGCATTACAGATGGAAAGGCAACACTTGAAGCAATTCTTACAGTTCTTCTTGCAAGAGTTGATGAAATCGTTGCAGATCCTGTAAACGAAGTTCTTGCTCTTATACCTGCTATTGCAAACTTCATTGACAAGGGCGGTATTCAGACATTTATTGAAGAACTTCTTTATCCAATCGAAAGAATAATTTCTCCAATTCTTCCTATGGACGAAGTATATAACATGCTTATTTCCTTCGTAGCAGTTATGTTCGGTTTACCAGAGGATGCAACTTGGGAAAATATTCAGGATTACATCTTTGATATTGTTAATACTCTCATTCCGGAGGTTGCTTATCTTGAAACAACCGATAAGAATGGAAATGTTACTTACAGAATCCTGAAAGATGAAAAAGATGAAAATAGGGATGATTACGGGAATTACTATTATGAAACAACAGATAAGACCGGAAAGGGAATTCG
>JAIDJS010000327.1 GCA_029052085.1 Eubacterium sp. | reverse complement strand
CGAAGAAGCTTGTAGCCCGTTCCGTTATCAATATACACATCATACTTATCTGCTCCCGAAACTGCGTTCCACGAAATGGTAAATCCGCCGTTTGCATTTACAACCGCTTTTGCTATTGGTGTCTGAAGTCGTGTTATGGTAATGGTTTCGGTTTTGGTTGCTTCGCAAATGGTACAGGTATAGGTTTTGATTCCATCCGTTGAAGCAGTAGGCTCTTTCGTAATGATTCCATTGTCCCATATATGCGTATGGATAGGTGTATATGAGGCGTTAATTTTCATCTGTCCCGCAGAGTAGCTTGCGTTAATTTTAACAGTATGTGTTTCGTTTGCCCATTCCTGTGTTGAAAGCTGATATGCTGCAAGATTATAAATGACATCCTGATAGCCGGCAGGCATATTGGAAGTAATGGGAATAACAAATGATTCTGCCCCTTTTTGCAGGTTTGCTTGTATGGACTCTTCCAGTGGGTCGGACCAGTTATGAATCAATCCGCTTTTAATAAAATAGTTGTTTGTAAGTGAATCCGATATATATCCGTCATTCGGAGCGTGATCGGAATGCACCATATTCATAATTGTGTCATTCAGACCGAAATACAGATAGTTTTCATATGTATAATCGGAATATCCGTTGTCGTCCCAAGTGACATCTACCTGATACCAGTTTCCGTCAATATATACAGCTGTCCAGACATGGCCATTCCCTTCGATTCGTCCGCTGGCAATTCCAACACGCTTAAGGAGCATTGTATATGCACGGTGATATGCCTCACAGGTGCCGGTTCCTCTTACAAGTGCTCCTTCAGGATTGCAGTAAAGATAAGAGTAATCGTATTCACAATGATCCAGCAGCCAGTCATGCAGCCACAGGGCACGCTCATAATCTGTTTTACAGACTGCTTCACATTGGGCTGCAATCTGATCCGCAACTGCTTCAACGGTTGGGTATGCCGGGTCATTCAGTGTAACCTTTACAATTTCTCTTTTTGTTACAATGGGGCTGGCACCCTTATCCATTACATAAAAATGAAGATAATATACACCAGAAGCATAAAATGTTAATTCAAATGTATTGTCTGCTTTATATCCCGGCAGACGGCTGGGATCCATTATAAAATACTGACCGTCTTCGCCATCTCTTGTAATGTTGCCTAAATGGTATAAATAGTTGCCTGAACCACCTTCGGCATTAACTGTAAAGATGGATGGTTCTCCGCATTTTGCATCATATGCAACTGTCAGCGAGAGTGGTTCACCTGCGGCAGAGAAAGCCTGAATTGGCAGCAAGGCTGAAAAAAGAAGTATCAAAGCCATACAGGAAGCAGTTATGCATTTGTATTTTTTCAAGAAAAAACTCCTTTCTTTAATTGGGATTTTTTAAAATTATATCATAACTGTATTTGCTTGTAAACTTGGTTTATTATAATCAAAAAAACGGCAGATTCAGTAAGAATTGCCGCTTTTGGTAAATAAATGTTGTAATATTTACTTTTTTATATCATCCCATTTAACTCCGTTTATATGGAACAAATCATCAAAATAATAAACATCGGTTTCATCTTTTGAATGGCTTGGATACCATACCTGTGCAAAGAAAGGATTTGTTTTTGCAATGGAATTATAATCCCATTTTTTTTGCGGGATAAAGCATTCGGGGCACCAGTGTCCGCCAAGAAGAATAAGAGCCGGGCTTGCCTCAAATTCTGCACCGCAGTGTCCGCATTTCCATTTAAGTTTTTCGGATAAACAGCCCTTTTTCATATTTTCGGATAAGCAGTCGCCGCCTCTGAATTTTGCTGCCATTTTCATGTCCTCAATATCAAGCTCGGATTCGGGCTTATCTTCATCGTATCCGTGGTCAAGCTTGAATCTATCGGAAATGCTTGTGTTTTTCTCAAACTTCATGATTTTAAAGTCAGCCCATTTTTTGGGAATGCTTTCCCAAGCTTCTTTAGAGCCGTAAAAGGCATTGATTCTTGTTGTATTGTTTTTGTCAATCCAGTCAAGTGTGCCGAAATCCGGTGTCAATGCAATTTTCTTCATAAAGGGTTTAACGAAAAAAGCAACTACATCTTTGGATATTCTTTTTGCTAATTTATATTCAAATTCAAGCTGACTAGCAAGATATTTAAAGTAATTCTTAATCGGCATATTTCCGCGGAAATGAAGATAATCATCAAGCTTATCACTGTCTGCAAAGAAATGACCGTGGAAATTTTTCGTTATAAACCAGTTTGGTGCAAAGAGTTTTTCAGGGGAGGCGAGGCCAAGCGTTTCAAGCAATATGCACATAAATTCGTAATTTGAAATTCTGTATTCCTCTCCCGAGCCGATGTTATAAAAACGATTCCAGAAATCTTTGCCTAGGTTTCCCGCCATATCTTCAAGCACAAGGTTGCACATGACTCTGCCTGCATCTTCAACAGTGCACCATTCAAGTACGCCGTTAAGAGGAACATGGTACATAATCGGGTCAAGATTGTTGAGAATGCTTGGATAAAGTATTCCCGTCTGTCTGAGAACAACCCAGTTTTTAATTCCGCTTTCAACAAAAACGCGTTCCGCAACCGTTTTTGAAATAGCATAGTGGTCATAAATGGAAATTTTTATCGGATCTCCGCATCTGCCCCAGTGAATCGGATAGTTTCTTCCGCCTGTCTGTGCTACAGAGCCGATATAGCAAACCTTAATTGCATCGGGATTGGGTTGAGCAAGCACTGCCTTGCAAATGTTTTCCGCAGCACCGATGTTGGTTTTTTGTGTTAAATAGGGTTTCCAGTCCGCAACAGGGGAAACCATTCCGCCTATATGAAGAATATAATCGCTGCCTGTAACACCTTCAAGAATAGCATCATAATCAAGAAAATCTCCCCATATTATTTTAACATTCGGCTTTGCCATATACGGGGTAAGAAGTTCTATGTTCTTTTTGCTTTTTCTTGCCAAGATTTTTAAGTTGATTTTAGTTGGCTTCTTTAACATATATTTAATTGCGGACCAGCCCATAGTTCCTGTTCCGCCTGTAATAAATACTGTTTTTCTTGCCATTTTGAACACCTCTAAATTCTAAACAAATTCTAAACTAATTATATACAGATTATAAATTCATTTCAATAGCCAAAGTTTGTATAAATAATGAACATTTTTTTAATTGCTTTGATTTCATTTTACATTAAAATATGTATTGACAATTTAACGGTGTTGCGTTATCATAGTTGCAAAGTTAATAATACCTTATCAAGAGTGGCTGAAGGACAGGCCTTACGACGCCACAGCAACCTGCTTTTCCAGCAAGGTGCTAATTCCTGCGGTATGATTTAATTTTAATGATTAAACCGAGTGATGAGTTTGCTGAACACACT
The DNA here is from genome assembly GCA_029052085.1 of Eubacterium sp. GTDB lineage: Bacteria > Bacillota > Clostridia > Oscillospirales > Acutalibacteraceae > Eubacterium_R. The sequence continues at coordinate 2,274 of JAIDJS010000327.1, read as the reverse complement.
CGCCGGAGTGTGTTTTTTTATGAAAGGAGAATTCTTATGTCTAAATATTTATTTACAAGTGAATCCGTTACGAAAGGACATCCTGATAAAATCTGTGATCAGATTTCAGATGCCATTCTTGATGCGATGATAGAGCAGGATCCTATGAGCCGTGTTGCCTGTGAAACTACATGCACAACGGGTCAGGTCCTTGTTATGGGCGAAATCACATCAAATGCTCAGGTTGATATTCCGTCTATCGTAAGAAAAACAGTTTGTGATATCGGATATGACAGTGACGAAAAGGGCTTTAACGGCAATACATGCGCAGTGCTTGTTGCTCTTGATAAGCAGAGCACGGATATTGCTATGGGGGTTGATAAATCCTTCGAACTTAAAAATGATGAAGAGGATGAATACAATCTCAATGGTGCCGGCGATCAGGGTATGATGTTCGGCTATGCCTGTGATGAAACGGAAGAGCTTATGCCTATGCCTATCAGCCTTGCTCATAAGCTTTCGCTTAAATTAACAGAGGTTCGTGAGAACGGAACACTTCCTTATCTTTATGCCGATGGTAAAACACAGGTTACCGTTCAGTATGAGGACGGCAAGCCGGTTAAAGTAACAGCTATTGTTGTTTCAAGTCAGCACAGTGTTGATGTTTCTCTTGAAACCTTAAGAAAAGATATTATTGATAAGGTTGTTAAAACAACTGTTCCTGCTGCACTTATGGATGATGATACCGTTATCTATGTTAACCCTACGGGCAGATTTGTTATCGGCGGTCCTCAGGGAGACAGCGGTCTTACAGGAAGAAAAATTATTGTTGACACATACGGTGGCTATGCCCGTCACGGCGGCGGTGCTTTCAGTGGTAAGGATCCTACTAAGGTAGACCGTAGCGCTGCGTATGCTTCCCGCTGGGTTGCTAAAAATGTTGTTGCAGCAGGTCTTGCAAAAAAATGTGAGGTTGAGCTTGCCTATGCAATCGGTGTTGCAAAGCCTGTTTCCATTATGGTTGATACTTTCGGCACAGGCGTTAAATCAGATGAAGAAATCGGCGAAATCATAAATAAGGTGTTTGATTTAAGACCGTCGGCAATTATAGACCGCCTTGATTTAAGAAAGCCAATCTATAAAAATGTTGCCGCTTATGGTCATATGGGCAGAGAAGATCTCGGCGTTTCATGGGAAAAAACCGATATGGTTGAAGAAATTAAAAAATATATGTAATTTGTTTGTAAGGAGAGAATTTTTGTTCTCTCCTTATCTTTCTTAAAGGAGTGAAACCTTATGTTTGAATTAATTAAAATAAGCGAAAAATGCTATTATATAAACTGTCCTGCGAAAATCGGTATTTATAAGCAAAGCGAAAATGAGGTCTATTTAATAGACAGCGGAAATGATAAGGATGCGGGCAGAAAGGTTCGCAAAATTCTTGATGAAAACGGCTGGAAGCTGAACGGTATTATGAATACGCATTCCAATGCCGATCATATCGGCGGAAATCAATATCTTCAGCAGCAAACAGGCTGCAAGGTGTTTGCAGATGGCATAGAAAAAGCTTTTACGGAATATCCTGTTTTAGAGCCGTCCTTTCTTTACGGCGGTTTTCCTGCTAAGGATTTAAGGCATAAATTTCTTCTTGCTAAGCCGAGTGAAGCAATTGCTTTCAGTGATGAAGCCTTTCCGAAAGAAATTGAGGTAATACCTTTAAAGGGGCATTTTTTTGATATGGCAGGTTTTCGTACACCTGACAATGTTGTTTTTCTTGCAGATTGCTTAAGCAGCAGGGAAACGCTTGAAAAATATAAGATTTCCTTTATCTATGATGTAGCAGAATATCTTAAAACACTGGATATGGTAAAGACTCTTGAGGCCGATATCTTTGTTCCGTCCCATGCAGAGGCAACAGACGATATCAGGGAGCTGGCAGACTTTAATCAGAAAAAGGTTTATGAAATTGCCGATAAAATAACGGAATTGCTGAAAACGCCGATGAACAGTGAATCTCTTTTAAAATGTATTTTTGATGAATATCATCTCAAAATGAACTTTGAGCAGTATGTGCTTGTTGGCAGCACAATCCGTTCTTATCTTTCATGGCTTAAAGATAATGGAAGGGTTGTTGCTTCATTTACTGATAATCAGCTTTTGTGGAGCAGAATTTAATATGGATTTTTAAGGACTTGTTCAGTTTTGAGCAAGTCCTTTTTTACATTTCAAATGCGATGTAATACTAATTGTAAATAAATAATAAACAATTAGTAGAAGTACGTTGCGTTATGGTGT
>JAIDJS010000326.1:1585-7078 GCA_029052085.1 Eubacterium sp. | reverse complement strand
ACTGGCTGCGTGTTATTGCAGCAAAGCTTGTCGGAAGCACAGCCTCGGTTTTTTCGGGGCTTTCGCTTGGAAGAGAAGGCCCAAGCATTCAGTTTGGTGCAATGGCGGCAAAGGGTGTTGCAACAGTAACCAAGGCAGATAAAACTACAGAGCTGCGAATGATAAGCTGCGGTGCAGGTGCAGGCATGGCAGCCGCATTTAATGCGCCGCTTGCAGGCATTATGTTTGTACTTGAGGAGATACATCATACCTTTGATAAGGCAATTCTCTGTATGGGAATTGTTGCAACGGTTACGGCTGATTTCGTATCAAAAATCTTTTTCGGACAGGGTACGGTTTTCAATTTTAATGCCGATAACCTGCCGCTTCGTTATTATTGGCTTATTCTTGTTTTGGGTTTGCTGCTTGGTGTTTTCGGTTCTTTATATAATATAGTTATGGTTAAGGGGCAGGATTTATACAGGAAAATCGCAAAAATTCCCGAATGGCTAAAGCTGGCTTTTGTTTTTGTAATAAGCGGTATTGTTGGTTTGCTTCTGCCGCAGGTGCTTTGCGGCGGTCATAGTATGGTGGACTTTCTTTTAAAGGAGCATCCAAGCCTTTCTGTAATGCTGCTGCTTATTATTGCAAAATTCTTCTTCGGCGCATTCAGCTTCAGCTCAGGTGCACCCGGCGGAACGCTATATCCTTTAACCGTGCTGGGAACATATATCGGAGCGGTTTTTGCTTCTGCCGTAACGGATTGGTTCAATCTGAACGGCGATCTGAGAGAGGAATTTATTGTTCTCGGTATGGCGGGTCTTTTCGCTTCAATTGTTCGCGCTCCGTTAACCGGTGTAATCGTTGTTTTTGAGATAACGGGAAATATGCACACGCTGCTTCCTCTTGTTGCAGTAAGCCTTGTTTCTTATGCAACGGCGAATATGCTTGGCTCTGCTCCGTTTTACTCTGCTTTACTTGATCGGATTCTTAAGGGAAAGGAAAATGTTCCCTCCAAGGCAGGGGAAAAGGTGCTTAAAACCTATGTTGTTCCGACGGGCAGTGCAATAAGCGGTAAAAGTATATCGGATATTGATTGGGGAAAGCATTGTCTTATTGTTTCCGTTGAGCGCAATGAGGTGCCTATAACGCCAAAGGGAGAGACGGTTATTTTGGAGGGCGATGAGCTTGTTTTTCTCATCAGTCAGCGAAGGTTTGCAAGGGACGTTAACAGGCTTGAAAGAATCATAAATAATGATAAAGCATAAAAATATTGTGTTAAATTAAAAAATAATTATAAATTTGGAAATAAAGTTATTGATACTTTATTCATTTCTTGTTAAAATAATAAGTTGAAAATTTAGGAAAAGGGGTTACTTTATGTCTGAAATTAAAGAACAGAAAAAGTATATGAAGTTTTCAGAGATTATTACATATGGTATCGGTTTATTCGGTGTTGCTCTTTTAACCGGATGGATGCCGGACTATACTGCAACTTTCTTTGCAGACTTCGCATTTAAGGGAAAAGGCTTTGATACGGCAACAATGTCAAATGCCATTTCAACGGTTTTCCTTGCGGCAGGATTTGTCGGTGCTGTATGTGAGCTTGTTATCGGCTATCTTGTTGACCGCACAAGAACGAAATTCGGAAAGGTTAAGCCATGGGTTGGCTTTGGCGTTATTCCGCTTGCTGTTATAGCTCTTCTTGTTTTTGTTGCACCGAATACAAACTCTCAGACAATGGCTATTGTTTGGATGTTTGTAATTTATAGTTTGTATACGGCTGTTTCCTGTGCAGTTGAAAGTCCTTCAAACTGCTTTGGTTCTCTTTGCTCGCCGAATCCGAGCGAGCGTTCAACAGCGATTTCCATTTCTTCTTTCCTTCGCTCTGTCGGTCAGAGCGGCGGTATGGTTGTTATTATGGTTGTCGGAATTATTATGAAGGCTGTTATGGGCCAGCAGCAGTTTAAGAATGCTGAGGGTCAGGGTCTTGATCTTGTTGTTTCAACTGCTGTCTGCGCACTTGGTCTTATATTGTTTACAATGATTTTCTTTGCAAACAATAAAGAGCGTGTTCCGTTTACACAGGAAAAGGTAAGCATCAAGGATGCTGTTAAGGTTGTTTTCGGAAACAAAAACCTTTTGATGGTTTCTCTTACAAAGCTTGCAGGCTGCGGCAGAGGCGTTTATGGCACGGTTTCACTTTATATTGCAATCTATCTTTTAGGCTCAAAGGATTTAAAGCTTGCGCTTCTTCTTCCTATGGGTATCGGTACGGCTGTAGGTACGCTGCTTGTAAACTTTGTTCTTAAAAAGTTTTCCACAAAGCAGACATATATTATATTCTGCGTTTACGGTGCAAGTGCGCTTGCAATTCTTTATCTTGTTTCAAGCGTAGTAGGCTTTAATAAAACGCTTATTATTCCGTTCCTTATTATCAATTTCTTCTGCGGTCTTCAGCATGGTAATACAAATACTACGCCGAATATTATGATTGCGGACTGTGTTGATGAAATTGAATATAAAACAGGTAAGCGTCAGGATGGTATCGCCTATGCAGGCTATGGTCTGTTCTCAAAGGTTGCATCTGCTTTAACAAAGGGTCTTGGTCCATGGCTTCTTTACACATGGTCACAGTATCAGGTATCTCAGGATGTCAATGTAGCTTATGCTCCTCAGACAGATACAACGCTTAACAGAATGCTTATGATTTATACAATTATTCCTGCAGTGTTTGTTCTTCTTCAGGCTGTTCCTATTTTCTTCTATGATAATGTAGGAAAGAAGAAGGCAATGATTACAGAGGCTCTTCAGGAGCGCCGTGCTGCAAAGGCAGAAGCAACAGATGCTGCTGATGAAGCAGCTGCAGAATAATAGAGGAGGGTAATTGATTATGGCTAAGGAAAATAAGAAATTCAATTACGGTCTCTATGCCGTTTCGGTTTTCATCGTGGTTGCTGCTGTACTTGTTTTAATTACAAGCTTAACCTTTAAAAGCAAATACGTAGCCTTTGATAAAGAAAAGGTTGCTGTTAATTTTGTTGATGCTGTTGCTCAGAAGGGCGATGGATATAATGCTTATAAATTTACTCTTGTAGCAAAGAGCGAGAAATACGGCGATTTTGTACGCCAGCAGTTTATGTATCCTATCATTTATCCCGGTTATGAAGCAGGAATGGATAAGGATGCTTTCAAGGAATTAAAGAAAACAGGGCTTGATACGGATGAGCATAAATCAGATGCAACAAAGAATGATGACGGACACCTTGCAGGTGAGGTTGCAAAAAGAATGCTCAGCTATTATGAAGAGCTTATGAAGAACGGCGGCTGGGATGATTACAGCAAGGTTTACACAAGCTATTTTAATAAGCTGGTTGAGGTAAGAAAAGACGTTTTCGGCGATGATTATATGAGCGATGAGGTAATGTTTACCGCGCTTGAAGCGAATGTTGCTTCGTATGGAAATTCTTTAACCGGAACGGAAAAAACACTTGCGGCAGATGGTAAAACCGTTATTCAGGAAGAATCAACAGGTGCTTATCAGACAGCCTTCGGCAAGGATTATAAGTTTACTGTAAAGGTTACAAACAGCGAGGATATTACAGATCTGGATGCTTATAAAGCTGCTTTGAGCAAGGATGTTTTGGATACTTACGGTGTTTCGGCTGATGATATAGCTGCCGCTTCCAAGGTAATGGTTGCGGTTGTGCTTGAGGACGGAACAGAGATTGCACACTGTGAGGTTTCCGAGGTTAAAATCGGCAGCAAGTGGTATGTTGATAATACTTCAACAGATACCAATGCGCTTTATAGTATCGGTATGAATTCTCAAATTATTGATATTGCAGAATAAGAAATGGTTTAAAAATGATAACAGGGCAGAGTTTATCTCTGCCCTGTTTGTTTATATTGGTTTTAGCATTTATTCCATATTATCCGTTAAAAGCATAATGGCTGTCAGCGCTGCAACAGGGGCTGTCTGCGTTCTTAAAATACGCTTGCCGAGCGTTGCATTAATGCCGCCCTTTTCAAGTACGGCGTCAACCTCTTCCTTTTCAAACCCGCCCTCGGGGCCGATAAATATGGCAACGGACTTTATGTCCTGATTGATAAGGGATTTAATGCTTTGTCCTCCGCCCTCATAGAAAACGATGATTAAATCAGCCTCACATTCCGAAACTGCCTTCTTAAAATCCATCATTTTATGGATTTCAGGTACAATTCCTCTGCCGCTCTGCTGGGCTGCTTCAAGCGCAATTTTTGAATATCGCTGCTGCTTTTTTGCCGCCTGCTTTTCATCAGGGCGGCTTATGCTTCTTTTTGTAAGAACAGGCGTTATGCTGAAAATGCCAAGTTCAACGCATTTCTGGATGATATCCTCCATTTTATCTCCCTTTGGTACGCCCTGATAGAGGGATACTTTAATGCTTGGCTCGCTTTCGCATGCCTGCTTGTAGCAAACGGAAAGCGTAACTGTGGTTTTCGTTATTTCATCAATGATACAGCCGTAATCGGCCCCGTTGCCGTTACAAACGGTTATCATATCGCCCGTTCTCATTCTCAGGCTTTTTGCTATGTGACGGCTCTGCTCTTCATCAAGAACAATTGTATCATCAAATTCAAAATCAACAAATAATTTCTGCATAAATTCATCCAATCATTATAAATTATTTCTTGCCCAGTGAAAAAGATACTGCTGGGCGATGCCCTCATAGCCTTTAAAGCATTCGGGCAGTCCGTCGGGATAATAATCAAGCACTCTTTTCATCCATACATCAACAGGGAAGCATTCAATAAACTGAAAGCCAAATAAAAGTGTGCAGTTTGCAACCTTAATTCCGATTCCGTAAATATCCAAAAGAGCTTTTTTTGCATCATCCAGGCTCATTTTCTTTATTTCATCGAGATTAACGGCTCCGCTTGCAACATCATCAGCAAGCTTTTTTAAATATTTACCTCTGTATCCTGTGCCAAGAGCTTCAAAATCTTCAACAGAAAGCCTGCTTAACACTTCAGGGCTTGGAAAAGCATGCCATTCATCGTTGATTTTTTCGCCGTATGTATCGCAAAGCCTTTTAATAATGCCTTTGATACGCTTGATATTATTCTGCTGGCTTATAACAAAGGAAACAAGCGCCTCCCACGGCTCCTGATTTAAAATTCGTATGCCGTAATATTCGTCAATGGTTGATGCAACAAGTTTGTCTTCTTTAAGCTTTTTACAGATTTTGGCATAATCCCTGTCTAAATCAAAATAATTGTGCCAAACGGCATCAAAATCATCTGTTGTTGTGTTTAAAACTAAATCGCCGTTTTCCTTTTTCTTTATATTAAGGTATTTTCCGTATGCAGCTCCGCTCCATGAGCCGTCCTTCTCTTCAATCCATCTGAAAGCCTGCCCGCAATCCAGAGTAAGGGCAAGATCAAGGCATTTTATATCCTTTAATATAATAGAGTTTTTATTCTCCTCAATTATGATTTTCCGTATAATTTCCTTTGTTTTTATTGATAAAA
>JAIDJS010000326.1:0-1575 GCA_029052085.1 Eubacterium sp. | reverse complement strand
TATTCCGTGTCAATAGTGAATAGCAAAAATAGCATAATAGCTAAAAAATATTGTAATAATTTGTAACTTTACAAATTGTTGAAAACTATGTGTAAATCATTGAAAACTTGGAAAAATGATGTTTTAAATACTTTTCAACAATGAAAAATGCCATAAATAAGCCGATTTTTAAATAGTTTTAAACATTTTCAACATAGTTTTCAACAATTTCAATGTGTAAAAGTGGATATACAAATTGTTATTATCAAGCTGTGTCAAGATAATTTTTATAGGAAAAATAGCTAAAAATCATTTTTAAAAAAATGAATATTCAGCCAAGGAAAATCCAACACTATTTGTATAATTTTGAAAGGAAAAAGGATGAAAATGATAAAAGGAGTAAACAGGCAGGTTCTTGAAATCACAAATACGGAAAATCCGTATTTTGAAAGAATAATTTTTTTCGTAAAGCCTGAATATGGAAACGAAGATAGGGCAAAATTAAAAAAAGAGGCAGAAAGCTATGCTTCGTCTGCAGGCAAGCCTCCGAAAAGCAGAAAAACGAAAAAAGAAATCCGTTATCTGATTATGCAGTCAATACTTTGTCTTGGTGCAGGGGCAGCATTAACATTTTTATTCAGTTTAGTTCTATAAGGAGTGACAGAAATGACAGTCAATAAAGCGTTTCGTAATTTTTATATTTTTTTACTTGTGTTTGCAATCGCATTAGGTGCAGGCACGGCGGGGATTGCCGCATATGAGCTTTGCTATAAGGAGGAAGCCGTTTACGCTGTTTCAAAATACGGCTCCAGCGGTGATGAGGTCAGAAGAATTCAGCAGAAGCTGAGCGATTTGGGATATTATAAAGACAGAGTAGACGGTATTTACGGCATAAATACACAGAATGCGGTTAAAAGCTTTCAGCGCAATGTCGGTCTTACCGCAGACGGAATTGTAGGCAGTGCTACGCTTCTCTACCTGGGCTTAAGCGGAGGCAGCACAACAAATAATACAGCCTACAGTGATGCGGATGTTCAGCTTCTCGGAAAGGTTATTTCAGCGGAAGCAAGAGGAGAAATCTATGAGGGTCAGGTTGCAGTCGGTGCAGTTATCTTAAACCGTGTTGCACACAGCTCATTTCCGGATAGCATAAGCGGTGTTGTTTATCAGAACGGTGCATTTTCCTGTGTTAACGACAGCAACTGGTATCAGCCAATCTCCGAAACCTCCAAAAAGGCTGCTATTGATGCGCTCAACGGATGGGACCCATCGGGCGGTGCAATTTATTATTTCAATCCTGCAAAAACAAACGATAAATTTATGCATTCAAGACCGGTAGTTAAGGTTATAGGCAGTCATAAGTTCTGTAAATAAAACGGTTGTTATATCCGATAACCGAAAAAGAAGCACTCTGCAGGTTTATGCAGAGTGCTTCTGTATTGATGCTTTTATATTCATTTCAATTAATCCATTTTAATCTCGTGAACCCAGCCCTCAGGACCTTCAATGGTACCCATCTGAATGCCTGTAAGCGTATCATACAGCTGTTTGATAACAGGCCCCATTTCGTCCTTTCCGCGTGGGACGCAGATTTCG
>JAIDJS010000325.1 GCA_029052085.1 Eubacterium sp. | reverse complement strand
GAATAGATATATAATAAAATATTTTATCGTTTATGTTCTTGATAAAAGCATATTTACACCAATTATTTTCTGAATATAACTTATTGTTTCTTAATTTACTATTAAATGCGTTCCAATGATGTTGTGCTAATTTAGTATTATTACTTAATGATTTTGATAATTTATACCGTATTCCTGTTACACTAAATTCTTCTGATTCTATTATTTGTCAATTCGATTATAGCATAGTCAAAAATTTTTACAAGGCACTTGTAAGAAAAAAGCTTGAAATCCGCATAAAATCAAAAAGAAATGAAAAATACCTATAGCTGTCCAACTCTTAATGGTTCGGATTTGCTATAGGTATTCATATGGCGCAGATGAAGGGATTTGAACCCTTGAAACGGTGTTCGCCGTTTACACGATTTCCAATCGTGCTCCTTCGGCCAGCTCGGACACATCTGCATATTATTTTCACAATTAATTCTTTACGGTATTTTTAACTGCCCATATAATTTACTACATTTTAATTAAATAGTCAAGTATATATTTTTTTCGGCAGATAAAATGTATATAATAAAAACAGTCTTATCCAATATTTTAGATAAGACCGAAACGAAACTTTATTTATTTTCCAACCGATTGCGCTCGATATGTGTAACCAAAATGGAAATCAATTCGGAAACTGACGGCGAAGAAAGCAGCGTGTAGCCTGCAATTTCCGTCAGCAGTTCTGAATTTACCTCCCATGCGTGGTTAGCAACCGTTCTGATGTTTCGTTCAATATGGCGGCAATCGCAATTACACATATCTGCAACCTGATTATAAATACAGTCGGTAATACATTCTAAGCGCGATTCATCATCAAGTGCAAGCTCAACAGACAGATGAAGCTGTCTGTAGCCTTTATAACATTTGCTGATTCCAAGTGATTGAAGTGTTTCATTTAGCAGTTTTGTATTATTCATATAAAATTCCTCCTGATAATTAAGTTGCAGATTTTTTGAAAAGTAATACCTTTTTTGGAATTATATGATAAATAACGACCTTATTCGTGAAATACGACATTCGCAGTCAGTATTCGACATTTTCAGCTAAAAACAACAAAAATATTTGACTGAACAAATGAAAAAGCACTGCAGAATGCAATGCTTTAGTTAAACATATTTATTTTGGATTGACTGTGTTTTTATCGTGTGTTAAGATAAAACATATAAATTCAGCAGGAGTAAATGATGAGTCTTTTTGAACGTGCAAATACAATTAAAGAATTTTTATGTGAAAAAATAGATTATGTTCCCGATGTGGCTGTTGTTCTCGGAAGCGGACTCGGAGAGTTTTCAAATGAAATTCAGGTTGATACGGAAATAGATTATAAGGATATAGAGGGCTTTCCTGTTTCAACGGTTAAGGGACACGCCGGCAAGCTGATTTTCGGTTCGGTAGGCGGAAAGAAAATGGTTGCAATGAGTGGAAGATTTCATCTTTATGAGGGCTACAGCACGGATGATGTTACGCTTCCTGTAAGGGTTTTTCAGCTTATGGGAATTAAGAATTATATCGTAACAAATGCTTCGGGGGCTGTTAATACCTCTTATCAGCCCGGCGATCTTATGATAATGAATGATCATATAGGATTTTTTTGCCCGTCTGTTTTAACAGGAAGCAATGATGAAAGATTCGGAACCCGATTTCCGTCTATGAGTGAGGCATACAGCAGGGAATTAATCCGTATTGCCGAACAGGCGGCAGAAAATATAAATATCAATGTAAAAAAAGGGGTTTATTGCTACTGTAAAGGTCCTATGTTTGAAACTCCGGCAGAAATAAGGGCAGCAAGAGTTCTTGGTGCTGATGCAGTTGGTATGTCAACCGTTCCGGAGGTTGTTGCTGCTGTTCACGGAAATATGCGGGTGCTTGGTATTTCCTGCATAACAAATATGGCAGCCGGAATTCTTGATCAGCCTTTAACGCATACGGAGGTTATGGAAACAGGAAAAGCGGTTGAAAAAAAGTTTTCTTCCTTTATGAAAGAAATCATTTCTTTAATATAAATTTGGTGTTTTTTTAAATAACTGTTGACAGAACGGTGTTTCATATGTAATATGGAAAACGAGAGGTTCGCAAAAAGTGTAATCAGTAAAGCTGTTTTAAGGAAATGTTAAAGAGTAAATAAAACGATTGGAAAAATGCAGGCATAAACTGCATTTTTCTTTTTTGTCTGAAAGCTGCAGGGCGGATAGCCAAACAAGAGCAGAACCTTATTTTGTTCAACTCTTATTTGGCTAAGCGATTTTTGGAACATGTTTTATGAATCATAATAAAAAACAGGAGATTATAATGCAAAATTATCAAAGTATTACACTTGATGTAAATAATGGTATTGAATATAAATATATCAATGCAAAACAGGGTGATATCGATTCACGCTTTCTGAAAATAACCTTAACGGAAAACGGGAAAAAGATAATCCCGACAAGCAGATGCACGGCTTCCTTCAGGTGTCTTAAACCTGACGGACGCATTTGTGTCAGCAAATCAACAATAAATGCAGACGGTACAATAACGGCAGCACTTACCGAGCAGATGCTTGCCTCAGCAGGAACTGTAAGAGCGGACATTTCCCTGCTGGATGGAAAAACGGTTTTATCCTCTGCGGCATTTTTTATAATGGTTGAAGCTTCGCCGGCATTGGAGGGGAGTGTTGTCAGTTCCGATGAATTTTTAATTTTGGTTGAAAAAACAAATGATGCCGTTAAAGCAATAAATTCTATAGATGATGCTGTTGCAAATCTGAATTCGGCATCAAGCAGTATAGCCGATGTTAAGGCTTATATCGGTTATACGGACAATGAGATACTCGGCTTGCAGGTTGATTATGAAAACAAGAGGTTTACAAGGCTTGCAGGAGCTGCCGGCTTGAATGCAGGGGCAGATTTTAATAAGTTTTCCATGTTCGGCAAAAGAAGGCGCTGCAACGTTAAGGCAGACGGAACAATAACGGCTTTTTACGGAGATGAGGGATTTACCATAACGGATAATACGGTTCAGGTAATGGTTTATCAGCCTGCTTTTTATTACAAGGTGGTTCCGATTAAAATGGATAAAAACAGGGAAGGGCTTGGATATCATATAAGAAAAGCAAATTATTATGTTTCAGATACGGCAAAAGCGGGTTTTAAGCTTCATCCTGCCTTTTATGATGAAAACGGAAATGCTGTTGAATATATTCTCTTTTCAGCCTATGAGGGTGTGTATTTCAAAAATTATTTTCCGAACAGCAGCAATGCACGCTATGTTACCGATGCTTTAAACAGTGATACCGAAACGGATTTGGAAAAGGACTGCATTTTGTCCTATTCAACGGCAAAGCCTATTTCCGGCCTGTATAAAAATCTTACAAGGATGAATGCGGAAAGACTCTGCAGCAATTTCGGGCATGGCTGGCATTGCGAAAATATAAAAGCACTTTCTGCAAATCAGCTTCTGATGATGATTGAGTTCGGAATGATGAATATACAAAGTGCTGTTGAAAAGGGAATTGTTGATATTGAAAATGCGGCAAATAAAAACAGCTCCGCAAACACAGGCTCAACAAACAGCCTTGGAAATGAAACGGGAAGTGCCGCTGTATCCAATTTCAGAATTGATGCCGAAACAGAAGTTTTTCACGGAACAGAAAACGGAAAAAGGGCTGTTTCCTACAGAGGAATGGAAAACCCCTGGGGGAATATATGGAAATTTATAAATGGTGTAAATATTTACGGAAACGGAAATATGCAGGGCGGTCAGCCTTATATAGCATCTGATTTCAGCTTTGCCGAAAATACGAAAAGCGGAAACTATAAGCCTGTTGGCTTTACAATTGCAAATGAAGTCGGCTATGTAAATGCAATGGGTTATGGTAATGCGGATTTTGACTGGCTTTTCATGCCATCTGAAATCGGCGGAACGTCTGCTCTTCCTGTTGGTGATGCCATCAGGCAGATTTCGGAGCTGGACGGCTACAGAACCCTTATTCAGGGCGGTGTATGGTATTACAGTACAAGCGCAGGGCCGTTTTGCTATATGGCACAAAATGGCGCCGGCGGAAAAATGTATGTAATCGGCTGCCGAACAATGTATGTTCCGACAGCAGAATAAGGAGGAAAACAGATGAAGGACTACGGAAGAATTAAAAGCACGGTTAAACCAAAGGAAATGGAAACAGATGAATATTCTGTTTGGATTCATTCGGATATTCAAGAAATATCTGTTGCATATGATGGCGTTGTTTCAACGGAATATGAATTTCATCAGAAGCAATATACAAAGGATGAGTATATAGTGCTTGCAGAGGAAAAAAACAAAAACCTTGAAAATCGGCTTACAGATACACAATTGGCATTATGTGATGTTTATGAAATGATTGGAGGATAGATTATGGCAAAAATTTATGCAGACCTTATCAGAAAGGGCAGGAAAACAATAGATGATGTGCCTCGGAAATTGCAGAATGAAGTCAGGGATATTTTAAAAAACGATAACATATAAAATATAAAACAAAAGAGGTAGGTCAGGGTGTCCCGAACCTACCTCTTTTCTGTATTACTCCATTTACAGACGATTCCTTCCACATAACTGGTACAAATAAAGTTATTTTTGATTTTATTATTAAGCGGTGCAGGTACACCAATTGTGCGGAATGCTTCTTTTGTTTTGATTGCTGCATTCAGTGTTGTGATCAGGTATGAGTCTTCAGCCTGTTCTGGATTCACTGTGGAACTGGGGCGAGAGCTACAAAGCAAGTTTATAAAAAATCAGGTGCAGCCGTTTATGACTGCACCTTTTCATATACTTTATTTTATAAATACTCTTTTTGTATTTTCTGCTGCTTTTTTCATCATTTCATCAAGGTTTGGAATTTTGTTTTCTGCTTCAATAACGTCCTGCACCTTTGGCTTTGTTTTAGGATGCTTTGGTGTAAATACTGTGCAGCAATCCTCGTAAGGCTGAATGGATGTTTCAAAGGTATCTATATTTCGTGAAATTTTAATGATTTCTTCTTTATCCATTCCTATGCAGGGGCGGAAAACTGGCATATCTGTTGCGCTGTCTGTACAGCCAAGTGCATAAATTGTCTGGCTTGCAACCTGCCCAACGCTTTCCCCCGTAATCAGCGCCATACAGTTCTGGCTCCTGGCAATTTCTTCGCTTATTTTCATCATAATTCTGCGCATAACAAGCGTAAAATAATCCTCAGGGCAGTAATCTCTGATTGCTTCCTGAATTTCAGTAAACGGAACAACATATGTTGTTATCGTTCCGCTGTATGCAGCAACCTTTTTAAGCAGCTCCATTACCTTCATTTCGGCAAGCTCGCTTGTGTAAGGGGGAGAAGCAAAATGAACGGAAATAAGCTCTATTCCGCGTTTTGCCATCATATATGCGGCAACGGGGCTATCTATTCCTCCGCTGATTAAAACGGCTGCTCTTCCGCTTGTTCCGGTTGGCATTCCGCCTGCGCCTTTTATATTGTTTCCGCGTACAAAGGCAAACCTGTCTCTTATTTCAACGGTAACAACGATATCCGGGTTATGAACATCAACCTTAAGATGATGAAAAGCCTTAAGTATCTGCCCTCCCAGTTCACGGCAGATCTGCGGGGAATTAAGAGGGAATTTCTTATCACTTCTTTTTGCTTCAACCTTAAAGGTTTTAGCTGTTAAAAGCTCATCCTCAAGATAATCTTTTGCTGTTTTGATAATATCATCTATGTCCTTTTCGCAAACGGCTGCTCTTGAAAGAGCAGCAATGCCGAAAACTTTTCTAAGTGCTTCAACAGCATCATCAAGGTCTGTTTCACTGTTTTCAGGCTCAACCATAATGGTAGACTGGCTTTTTGTAAAACTGAATTTTCCAATGTCGGCAAGATGCCTTTTCATATTTTTGATAAGCACATCCTCAAAGGAATTTCTGTTTAATCCTTTAAGGACAAGCTCTCCGTTTTTTACAAGTATAATTTCATTCATATTTATGTCCTCGGGTGTTTATTTATAATATCTTTTAAAGCTTCGGTAAGCTCATCAATATCATTCTTTGTATTGAATCTTGAAAAGCTTATTCTGATACTTTTATCAATAATTTCGCTGCTCAGCTTCATAGCTGAAAGTACATGGCTTTTTTTGCCCTTTGCACAGGCAGAACCGTTGCTTACGCATATTTCGTAATTTGCCGAAAGCTCCTGAAGCACGGTCTGGCTTCTCATAAAGGTCGGAATATATATATTGATTATGTATGGAGACGCATTATCTCCGCTGTTGATAATAATGCCGTCTATTTCTTTTAGTTTTGATTTTGCATAACGGTTAAGTTCCGTGATTTTTTCGCTCTGTTCCTTAAAATCGGGAAGAGCGGCAACCGCAGCACCGAAGCCCATAATAAGGGGAGAGGCCTCTGTTCCGGGGCGTATTTTCTTTTCCTGCTCGCCGCCAAAGGTTCGTGGTAAAATCCTTGTGCCTTTCTTTATATATAAAGCCCCGATTCCCTTTGGTCCATGTATTTTGTGTGCTGTTATGGTAACAAGGTCTGCCCCAAGCTTTTTCGGCTTAACCTCTGTTTTGCCGAATGCCTGAACGCAGTCTGTATGTATAAGAGCAGGTGCACCTGCCTTTAAAATAAGCTTTTTTATCTTTTCAACAGGAAGAATGGAGCCAACCTCATTGTTGATATACATCATGGAAACAAGAATGGTTTTTTCGTTTATGGCATCTGCAAGGTCTGTTAAGCTGATGTTTCCGGATGTATCGGGCATAAGGCATATAACCTCGAATCCCTCTTTCTCAAGCTCGTCTATGCTTTGCATAATGCTTTCGTGTTCAATTGCGGTAGTAACGATTCGGTTTCCCTTTCTTCTGTTTGCATATGCAGCACCGAAAACGGCAAGGTTGTTTGCCTCTGTTCCGCCGCTTGTAAAGAAGATTTCTTCTTCACTGCAAGCCATCATACCGGCAATGCTTTGTCTAGCTTTCATAACTGATTTTTTTGCCTCAATGCCAACATTGTGAAGGCTTGACGGATTGCCGTAATTTTCTTCAAGTGCGTTTATAATTGCTGCCGTTGCTTCTTTGCAGGGCTTTGTTGTTGCACTGTTGTCAAGATAAACTGCCATTTTTCTTCATTTCCCTGATTTTCATTATTCCTATTATTGTTTTTGCGTCTGTAAATTCGCCGTTCATACATTTTTCAAATGCCTTTTCAAGCGGTATTCTGTAAACATCAAGGAATTCGCCTTCGTCAAGCATCTGCCTGCTTTCTTTCAGCTCTGTTGCACCGTAAATATAGATTATTTCACTGCAGTATCCCGGCGTGGGATATATTTTGCCAAGTTCAAAAATGTTTTCGGCTGTAACGCCGCATTCCTCTTCAAGCTCACGTTCTCCTGCTTTTTTCGGATTTTCATTTTTTTCAAGCTTGCCGGCAGGAATTTCATAGATGGTTTCTTTGTATGGTGCTCTGAATTGGCGCACCATTAAGATTTCATCGTTTTCGGTTAGTGCCACGATTCCTACGCCGCCGTTGTGTTCAACGATTTCACGCTTTGTTATGGAACCGTCAACCAGTATAACGCTGTCCTCATGAACCGTTATAATTCTGCCGCTGAAAATTCCGTTTGTTTCCTCTGTCTGTTCAAAAAAGCCCAGCGCAATGGATTCGATATCCTCCGGTTTTTCGGCAAGAAATTTAGCACCTGCCTCAATAAATTCAAATTTTGTTCCGAATCCCCATAAAACACCTGCGCTGTCCATATGGTTGATTCTTGCTCCGTCAATATCAAAGTGCGTATCGCCTACTACAAGCGTTTCGTTCTGCTCTGTTCCAAGCTGCTTCATAGCCCGCATGATGATGTCGGATTTCGGCTCGCAGTCCGCCTGAAAGGATACACCGCATACAGCATTGAAATATTTTGCTATTTTAAAATAATCAAGCAGCATTTCAACATATTTTTGCGGCTTTGATGAAGCTATTGCAAGCTTGAAACCGTCATTTTTCAGTGCCTTTAAAAGCGTTTCAATGCCGTTATAAAGCTTACTTTCATAAAGCCCCGTTTCGTTGTATCTTTCCCTGTACTTATTAACAAGCTCAGATGCTTCTGCAGGATCTGCCCCGTATTTTTCCTGGAAGGTAATCAAGAGTGGAGGGCCTACAAAATAGGATAATTCGCTTAAATCATCCGGCACTGAATAGCCAAAGGCTTCAAGTGCATATTTTGCACTTTTCATTACGCCCTCGCCTGTGTTGCAAAGTGTTCCGTCAAAATCAAAAATAACCGATTTATATCTCATTTGTGCCAACTTTCTCCATAAATTTGTTTTTGTTTACAACAAATCTTTCAATCGTTCCTTTGCCGATAATATCTCCGCTGCTGTCTGCCGCCGAAACATCAAAAATTATTTTTCTGCCGCTGCAATCTGCTACAACCGTTTTTGCTGTTATAACTGTTCCGATTCCGCTTGCTTTCAGATGAGAAATATTTACGCCGGTGCCAACCGTTGTTTCATCATCCTCCAGGAAATCAAAAACAGCATTGCATGTTGCTTTTTCCATTAAAGCAATCATGAAAGGAGTGCCGAAAACAGGAAGTGTTCCGCTTCCGGCTGTTATGGCAGTGTTTGTTGAATTAACAATTGTGGTTGTTTCGGCTGATGAGCCTATAATGATTTCTTTCATTTCTTTTACCCCTAAAATAATGAAATTTTGTATTTGATAAAATTCGGTAAATAATTATATCATATAATTTATCATATTACAATATCATATAATTAAGCTCAGCTAATTTAAACTATGGTTTTAATTACCCTTTATTGCCTAAACCTCTGTTGTGATTAATAAAAATTTATGTTAAAATATAAAATCAATGAATGGCAGGTGTTGAAATGATAAAAGGCGCTAAAAGAATTTTAATTCTTGATGAAATCAGGGGCTTTGCAATTGTTTGTATGATTTTTCATCATATGTTTTATAATATCGGTTTTGTTCTTGAACTGGATTGGGGCTATCGTGTTTTTAATGCTTTATGTGCATTTCAGCCGCTTTTCTGGGCAGCGTTTATTTTAACCTCGGGAATTTGCTCCCGTCTTTCAAGAAATCCTGTTAAAAGGGGAATTGTCGTTCTGGCAGCGGGATTAGCTGTCAGCCTTGTTACGGCTGTTATTATGCCTGCAATGGGAATAACCGGAGCTGAAATTTATTTCGGGATTTTGTCTTGCCTTGGTTGTTCAATGATAATAACGGGTTTATTAATGCCTCTGATAAATAAAGGCAATGAAAAAATCGGATTGATTGTTACGGCTGTCTTATTTTTTGCAACATATAAAATCAGCGAAAAAAGCTTGCTTTTCGGGCTGGTTCAGCTGCCTGATGTTTTATATCAAAGCAATATATTCAGCCCGCTTGGCTTTTTTAACAGCTCTTTTAAGTCGGCTGATTATTTTCCTCTTATTCCGTGGCTGTTTATGTTTTTGTTCGGTGCAGTTTTCGGTAAATATGCAAAGGAAGAAAGATTTTCCGAATTTGCGTATAAAAGTCATTCAAAGCTTTTTCAGTTTGTCGGGAAAAACAGTTTGTGGTTTTATCTTGCTCATCAGCCTGTTCTCTATGCTGTTATGTATTTCATCAAATTATTTTTATAACGGATTGTGAC
>JAIDJS010000324.1 GCA_029052085.1 Eubacterium sp. | reverse complement strand
GATTATACTGCGAAAAACGGTGAAAGCTATGTGTTTAATCTTATTGACACTCCCGGTCACGTGGATTTTAATTACGAGGTTTCCCGTTCTCTTGCCGCCTGCGAGGGTGCAATTCTTATTGTTGATGCTTCGCAGGGTGTTGAAGCGCAGACGCTTGCAAACACCTATCTTGCCCTTGATCACGATTTGGATATACTTCCTGTAATCAATAAAATAGATTTGCCGGCAGCTGATCCTGAAAGAGTTGCAAACGAGGTTGAGGATGTTGTTGGCATTCCCTGCCTTGAAGCACCAAGGGTTTCGGCTAAAACAGGAGAAAATGTCGGCGATGTGCTTGAATATATCGTTAATGAAATCCGGCCTCCTCAGGCGGATGACAACAAACCGCTTAAAGCTTTGATTTTTGATTCTATCTATGATTCCTACAGAGGCGTTATTGTTTATGTCCGTGTTATGGAGGGTAAAATCAAGGCAGGCGATACAATGCGCATGATGTCTACCGGAGCAGAATTTACAGTTGTTGAGGTTGGATATATGCGTGCAACCTCTATGGAAAAAGCCGGCGAGTTAACTTCGGGAGAGGTTGGTTATATAACGGCTTCTATCAAAACAGTTCATGATGCGCTTGTCGGCGATACGGTTACAACTGCCGAAAACCCTGCGCAGGAGGCTTTGCCCGGCTACAGAAAGGTTAATCCTATGGTTTTCTGCGGAGTTTATCCGGCTGATGGAGCAGATTATGAAGCGCTTCGTGATGCACTGGAACGGCTTCAGCTTAATGATGCTTCTCTTTCCTACGAGCCTGAAACCTCAGGTGCGCTCGGCTTCGGCTTCCGCTGCGGCTTTCTTGGGCTTCTTCATCTTGAAATCATTCAGGAAAGGCTTGAAAGGGAATATAATTTAGACCTTGTAACAACGGTTCCAAGCGTTGTTTATAAGATATATATGTCTGACGGTACAATGATGGAAATTGATAATCCTACAAATTATCCCGATCCGGCAAACATTGATTATTGCGAAGAACCGTTCTGTGATGCACATATTTATGCACCAAGCGAGTTTGTAGGTACTGTAATGGATATGTGTCAGGACAGGCGCGGTATTTTCAAAACAATGAATTATATCACACCGGAAAGAGTAGATATCAATTATGAGCTTCCGCTTAATGAAATCATTTATGATTTCTTTGATGCGCTTAAATCAAGAACAAGGGGCTATGCTTCCTTTGATTATGAGGTTGCCGATTACAGACAGAGCAAGCTTGTTAAGGTTGATGTTATGCTGAACGGCGATATTATAGATGCACTCTCGTTTATTATTCATACAGACAAGGCATATCCGAGAGCAAGAAAAATTGCCGAAAAGCTTAAGGAGCATATTCCGCGTCATTTATTTGAAATTCCGATTCAGGTTGCAATCGGCGGTAAGGTCATTGCAAGAGAAACCGTTAAAGCGCTTCGCAAGGATGTGCTTGCAAAATGCTACGGCGGTGATGTTACGCGTAAGAAAAAGCTTCTTGAAAAGCAAAAAGAGGGTAAAAAGCGTATGCGTCAGTTCGGCTCGGTAGAGGTTCCGCAGGAAGCATTTATGGCTGTGTTAAAGCTTTCGTCTGATGATGAATAGAATTTTGGATTTTTATTGTTTTTTTGGAGGAAAATGTAGTTGCAAAAAATTATTGACTATAATACCAAACGAAATAATGAAGTATTGAAACTGATGAATGATACATCTCTTTGTCCTATTTTTGACGAATCAAATGTGGGCGTTTCAAATTATACTAAACTTCCATTATCAAGATTAGCAGCTTTTGGGACAGCATTTCAACCATTTGCAACAGAAATTCAAACTGCAATTTCCAATGTTGGAGGCAGTGGTTTGTATTATGTTAATACAGATGGAAAAACAATGTTTCAAATGAAAGGTACATCAAATTTCATTGGCTCATTAAAGACTCCTTCTGGTACTGTTGGCGGAGGGCAGGCTAAAATGATTCAACTTGCCTACGACCCAGTTGTACTTTTTATGGCTGCTGCTTTTGCTAATATCCAAAAAAGTCTTGATGATATAAAAAAGATGCAGCAGGAAATGATTGAATTTTTAATTCAAAAAGAAAAATCCGAATTAAAAGGGAGTCTTACTTTTCTGTTTGATGTATTCAATAACTATAAATTTAATTGGAACAACAAAATGTATAAGAATGGTAATCATATTAAAGTTCTTGATATCAGACAAATGGCTGAATCAAAAATAGTGTTTTATCGTGAACAGATTATTTCAAAAGTTAATCAGAAATCTCTGCTTCATAGTGCCCAATCAGGTAAACAACAATTAAAAACAGTTCAGGAT
>JAIDJS010000323.1 GCA_029052085.1 Eubacterium sp. | reverse complement strand
CAGTTATCAAACGTATTATCCTTAATAACAACTTCCTTGCACATTCCACTTTCATACCAGCTTGACGCATCATCGGAAAGCAGAATTCCGCTCATGGAATTGCTGTTGAAATGATTGCCCTCAACAACCGTTTTCGGTCTGTTCGTAATAAGAATGGCTCTTGTTGCAATTCTGTTTATTGTATTGTTTTTAAATTCAAGCTCAGGACAGGCTGAAACATCCTCAATAACATCTCCTACCATTGCATTCTGAACATTATCCAGCTGGATTTCAATTTCATTTTCATGGATAAGCTTAGATGCAACAACCTTTGAACTGCCCTTTTCGAGCATGGATTTAACATCTATAAACGCAATTTCATCATTTACACGGATAGGATTGTAGCCATGCGACTGCTTGTGCATAAATTTAACTGTAATTGTATTGCCTTCAATCCTTGCAATCTTAAAATGCACCCCGTGAACGTTTAGACAATCATCACATGCACCCTCAAATTTGCTGTTTGTAATGGAAACCTTACCGCGGCACATGCAGACCTGAAGAAAGTCAGCAGCGGAAGCCATTAATCTTCCGGTTTTATCCGACGGAGCAAATTCAAGACCGTTAAGCGTAATATTTTCCGTATCCTGTGCAACAAAGGAAAGAGAATAATTAAAACGCTGCGCAACATTATTAAGCGTTAAATTCTTTGTTTTATCGGAAAAAATGCCAGCATACTGACGGCGTCTTCCAAAGAAGCAGTATATATCGCCCATTTTAAAGCCAAACGGCTTAAAATAGTAAATTCTTATTTTTCTATCGCCTAAATCCTTGATTTTCAGGGCAGTGCTTACAATATTTCTTACCCTTTCAATCGTGTTGCGGTCTTCTGCACGAACTCTTGAAAGATGCCATGCTGTTCTGTATTCCTTCAGAGGATTCGTTTTATATCCTGTTCCTACAAAATAAAATTTGCCTTTTCTGAATTCATATCTGCTGTTTTCATCAACTTCAAAATCAACATAATGCTTGCCGATACCGATAACCTTCAACTCATGCAAATCCGGATTGTCATAATCAATTTCAATACCGTTTATTTCAATATTTTCACAGCCCCGGATTGCAGCATTGGTTACTTTGCCGTTTATAACAAATCTTGCCCCGTTACCCTCAATCTTCAAATTACTGATATTTTTAAGATTGAAAAGCACCTTTGCTTTATGAGGTGTTTCGCCTGATTTATACTCATTATCGCCGGCTGTATTGGTTATGTAAAGCATTTCCGTATCACAGTTTTCGGCATCAACCAAATAATCTCCTGCTTCAAAAACAACTATTTTCTCCTCTTTCGTTTCAGAAAGCTTTTTGAAAAGAACAGATAATTCTTTTCCGTTTTCCCTGCCCGGCTTTATGCCGTATTCAGCTGCGTTAATAATCATATTTTTCTCCTTCGGTTTTATATCGGACGAAACAACGTCACTTAAAATTTATATTTCTATACCCAATTCTTTTATTTTTTCTCTTAAAGCAAGCCAATCCTGAAAAGCCGCTTCCTTATTATTCGGATTTCTTAAAATAGCAGCCGGATGGTAAGTTCCCATAAACAAAGTGCCGTTTTTATCAATAAACTGCCCATGCTCCTGCGTAACCTTAAAGGTTGGACTGATCAGCTTCTGCGCAGAAATTCTGCCGACACAGACAACAATCTTCGGTCTTATAACCCTGAACTGCTCACGAAGCCAGTTAATGCAGATTTCCTGCTCCTCCGGCTTCGGATCTCTGTTTTTCGGAGGACGGCATTTAACCATATTTGCAATATAAACATTCTTTTCACGGCTCAGATCAACGGCGGCAAGAAATTTATCAAGCAGCTGACCGCTTCTGCCTACAAACGGCATACCCTGCAAATCCTCGTTTTCGCCGGGGCCCTCGCCGATAAGCATAATATCGGCATCCTCTTTGCCATAGCCGAAAACAACATTCGTTCTGCCCTCACATAATCCGCATTTTGTACAATTCTGACACTTTTCTTTAAGCTCATTCAAATTCATTTTCATCACCAGTTACAAGTATATCAAATTCTATATTGAAAAACAATCGGAAATGTTATAAAATAGTCAGGACAAAGAAAATAAGTAAACAGTATGCTTGATCTTCTTTATCTTAAATCAGCAAATTATATAAAAAAGAGGTATATAAAAATGGAAAACAATGAAGTTTTAGTTGAAATTTCAGCCCGACATGTTCATCTTTCTCAGAAGGATCTTGAAACACTTTTCGGCGCAGGCTACGAGCTTACAAAGAAAAAAGACCTTTCCCAGCCCGGTCAGTATGCCTGCGAGGAAAGAGTTAAGGTTATCGGCGCAAAGGGTGAATTTCCGGGAATGGCTGTTCTGGGTCCTGTAAGAAATGCAACACAGGTTGAGGTTTCATTAACAGATGCCCGTTCTATCGGCGTTAATGCTCCCGTAAGAGAAAGCGGCGATATCGCAGGCTCCGGCTCCTGCAAGCTTGTAGGACCTGCCGGCGAGGTTGAAATTTCAGAGGGGGTAATCGCTGCAAAGCGTCATATCCACGCAACAACAGCCGATGCTGCAAAAATGGGCGTTGAAAACGGCGAAATCGTTTCTGTTGAAATTCCGTCATCAAACGGCAGAAATCTTGTTTTCGGCGATGTTGTAGTAAGAGTTTCAGATTCCTATGCACTTGCAATGCACATTGACACCGACGAATCAAATGCAGCAGGAATGGCACCAAACACAATCGGCAAGGTAATCAAAAACGCATAATATATAGTATACTATTATATAATAAGCACCGCCCGCAGAAATGCCGGCGGTGCTTTGGCATTCTCATATATTCGATTCCTTTTATAACAAAAAGAAACAGCCACGGTGTGACTGCTTCTTTTTGGCACCCTCAGTGGGAATCGAACCTACATCTAACCCTTAGGAGGGGCTTATTCTATCCGTTGAACTATGAGGGCTTTTCAATTTGCTATCATATTATATATTAAGGCGCTTTTATTGTCAATTAAAATCACGGCTTACAATATAAAAATAAATTGTCAGATTTTATATCATCTTGTGGTTCAACTCCTAAAAATACGGCATTGCAACACTATATTTTGTAATATTTTGTAAAAAATAAGCCTAAAAGTTACAAAAGATAAAAAAATATTGCTCATTTTCTAAACATTTTACAAAAAAACGCTTTATCGCTTTACTTTGCAAAACTGAAAAAACCACAATATCTTGATTTATAAAAAATATTCGACTTTTTATTCAAGAGCCGATTTGTTGGTTTTGCACAAAAACTCAATTTTGATTTGTTTGACACCTTGTGAAAATTCCCCTATAATTCCAAGTGCTTTCAGCAATACTAAAGGTAAAGGCAGAATATTTGCTTCTGCTAACAGGTAATTTTCATTTCATTTTACCTGCAAATTCAAACGGCAACCCCATATTGTTATAGCATGGAATATTTAATATTCCTGCAATTAAAAAGGAGATTAAGATGATTAACGAATCAAGCGTTGCATCCATTAAACACATTTCTCGTGTTCTGCTTGCAACGGTAATTGCGTTTATTCTTATGGTTTGCATTTTTACCGTAACTGCTTTTGCAGGCGAGGCAGGCCATTACAATGTTGTTATCAACGATAACGGCTATGAATACACAATTGCAACTAAGGAAACGGAACCTATCGAAATCCTGAACGAAGCAAACATTAAGCTCGGTTCACAAGATAAGCTTAACATCGCCTCTTTCAACAGCGGAATTGGCGGAACAATCCACATCAGCAGATTAAACAGAATTTATATCAAGTTTAACAACACGGTTAAAAGCTACGATGTTTATGCCCAGACCGTTGGTGTTGCGCTTGATGAATCCGGTGTTTACAAAGACGGTCTTATCGTTAACTATGATAACGACACTCCGATTCAGAACGGAATGGTTATCACGGTTGATTCCCCTAAAATTGTAACCATTAACGCAGACGGAAAAACCTATAATATCGGAACAGTAAATTCCTCCGTTGCAGATTTAATTGCAGACGCCGGAATAACGCTCGGAGACAATGATTATACAGAGCCGACATTGGATACCTTTGCTGAAGACGGCATGGAAATCAACGTTTACAGAGTAGAAATCAAAACGGTTACCAAAAATGAAAAAATTGCCCACAAAACAAACACGATTAAAGACAGTTCACTCGAAAAGGGCAAAACAAAGATTGAAACAAAGGGCGAGGACGGCGAACGCTCCGTAACCTACAGAATAACCTATATTAACGGCGCACAAAGCGAAAAAAGAGAGGTTGCCTCAACCGTTATCAAAAAGCCTGTTACAGAGGTAAAACGCGTTGGAACAAAGGCTGTTGTTATAGAAAACAACGGCGTTGAAAAACACAACGGAATCGCAGTCGGCTCTGTTATAAGCGGCAGCTACACACATTATTGTGCGTGTGAGATATGCTGCGGCAAGAGCAATGGCATAACCGCATCAGGCAAAAAGCTTACAAACGGAATGGATAATCCGTATTATGTTGCCTGCAACTGGCTTCCTTTAGGTTCAATCATAGAGGTTAACGGTGTAACCTATACAGTAGTTGACCGCGGAGGCAGCGGACTTTCAAGAACAGGCAGAATTGATATCTATACGCCGGAAGGTCACGATGCCGCAAAGAAAAACGGACGCGGCTCTGCTTCCATTAAAATACTTCGATTAGGTTGGTAAAAACGATTAAAAGCTCATCATCTGATGAGCTTTTTTCATATCAATTATATCCTTTATGTATCCCTCCCCCCCGAAAATTTGCATATAAACAACCGCAGGGTATGGATTTCCGTCCTGAAACAAGAATCTCTCCGTGTGCTTTGCACCTCCCCTTAAATTAAGGGAAGCATAAAGGTATATCAATTTATATTGACCTTTTATTTTTAATATGATAATATATTTTATATATAATTATATCTGTCTATTATACAAATCTGACGCTGCCGAAGATCTTACGCGTGTAGATAT
>JAIDJS010000322.1 GCA_029052085.1 Eubacterium sp. | reverse complement strand
CAATTTAACAATACAGATATTATTGACATGAATAAAAATAAAGATCTTTTGAATTGTGCTTTCGTATTATTGTTCATTTTTGAATCTTTTCCATAAATCATGATTTAACTTTCATACATTTAAATGATTAAGACATATACTGTCTGCATTTTTCCAAAATACCCGGAACTTTATTATATCTGATTTCCCATTCGGAATGTTTTTTCTTGTAATTTACTAAAATCATTACACGTATAGCAATAACAATAGCACCTGGAATTATATAGAAAATAAGACCTATTATGGATAAAATAACCCAAAACATAGTTCCGCCGGGCTTATTGGGTTCTGAAGTCATTATAGACCAATACTCATTCTCCAGTTTTGCAATTTCATTGTAATTTGGTATTTGTGTATCACGTTGAAACATTAATTTTACATAATTTGTAGTTTCGGTTACAGAATAAAGCTGGTCATAATTCCAGCCGCCACGCTCTAAATGTGTATCCTTGCTATGTACTTCCTGCGTAGATTTCAATGTCCATCCGAAATTCTGGAATGTTTCAATGGCATTTTGCTCTTCTGACGGTGATACCGTTAAGCTTTGACTTTCAATCATTTTTGTTTTCTCCTTTTTCATAGTTTTCTTGTTTTTGCATATTATAACAAAGCATTTGCCTATTGTCAATAGTCATTTACATAGTAACACTAAGTTTAATATATACTTGATTAGAATTACAATATATTTATGGCGGTGATAATTATGGATATAAGCTTTACTAATAAATATAAAAACCTTGGACTGAACATTGCATATTACAGAAAACGAAGTGGATACACACAGCTTGAATTCGCTGAAATACTTGATATTGATCGTTCACATATTTCTGCAATGGAAATAGGAAAGAATGCTCCATCCCTTGATCTGATTTTTAAAATTTGCGAAGAATTAAATATAACTGAAAAAGAATTATTTGATTTCAGATAGAAAAAGGCACTATGCAGTCAAAAACTGCATAGTGCCTTTAAAGCTTTTATTGACTTTTTAAAAGTTTGTTTCAATTATTTTTCGTGTTAATTCCTCAGTCGGGAAATCGCAGCAGATGATTCCGTAGTAGTTTTCTTTTTTCAGCGGATATTCTAAAAACTGCTTATTAATATATTTTGCATTTCTGCGCGGTCCTTTAAATCCGCCTGCCGTTGAAAGATAATTAAGAATATATTCGCCTTCAAATGGCTTTGCCTTATCCAGAAAGGGTTTTATACAATCCTTCCAGCGGGGAACAGGCTTATACATATATCTATCCAGAATGATAAACCGAACACCGTTTTCTCCTCCCGTTTCAAGCGGAAGCGGATTCGGAATAACCTCCGGCTGTTCCGTCCAGTGTGAAAAATCAATACCGGTATTAAATGGTGTGAATTCTTTTCTGTTTTCCATTAAGCA
>JAIDJS010000321.1 GCA_029052085.1 Eubacterium sp. | reverse complement strand
AGCTTATCATTATGCGTAGTAAGAATATTTTTTGTTAAATCATAAGCATTGCGCATCATTCTTTCAATTTCGGCATCAATTCTTGCTGATGTAGATTCGCTGTAATTATTAACATGACTGTAATCTCTGCCAAGGAATACTTCCTGATTTTCATCACTGTAAACAACAGGACCGATATCGTCACTCATACCATATTTAGCAACCATATCGCGGCACATCTGTGTTGCACGCTGCAAATCATTTGATGCGCCGGTTGAAATGTCATCAAGCGAAATTTCTTCTGCAACTCTTCCTCCAAGGAAAGATACAAGAGAACTGAGCATTTCATTTTTGGAAGTATAATTTTCTTCCTGCGGCTGATACATTGTATATCCGCCTGCGCCGAGACCTCTTGGAATAATGGAAATTTCCTGAACCGGATCACAGTATTCAAGATAATAGGAAACTACTGCGTGACCAGCTTCGTGATAAGCAGTCAGCTTTTTGGCTTTATCACTGTATTTATGTGATTTCTTTTCGGCACCCATCATAACCTTAATGCTTGAATCCTGAATATCAGCTGCACTTACAGCGTGCTTATGACGCCTTGCTGCAAGAAGCGCTGCCTCGTTTAAAAGATTCTCGAGATCTGCGCCTGTAAAGCCGGTGGTGTTTTTGGCAATATCGCTGAAATCAACATCGGGAGCAAGCGGCTTATTTCTTGCATGTACCTTAAGGATATCTTCCCTGCCCTTTAAATCGGGCTTGTTAACGGTAATCTGTCTGTCAAATCTGCCCGGTCTTAATAAAGCAGGATCAAGAACATCCGGTCTGTTTGTTGCAGCCATAATGATAACGCCTGAATTGGTACCGAAACCATCCATTTCAACAAGAAGCTGATTCAGTGTCTGTTCTCTTTCATCATTGCTGTTTCCCATACCGGTGCCTCTGTGTCTGCCGACAGCATCAATTTCATCAATGAAAACAATAGCAGGTGCTTTTTTCATAGCCTGATTAAATAAATCTCTTACTCGGCTGGCACCGACACCAACATACATTTCAACAAAATCAGAGCCTGAGATGGACAG
>JAIDJS010000320.1 GCA_029052085.1 Eubacterium sp. | reverse complement strand
ATTCTATACACAATATTCATAATCTTTCAGCAATCCTTTCGTGCATTTCGCCTAACAGATATACTGTGAATGTAAAAAACAAAGGGGCAGATTTGCAATCTGCCCCGATAAAACTCAATTAATATATACCCTGTGCCATCATTGCTTCGGCTACCTTTTCAAAGCCCGCAATATTTGCACCGGCAACAAGATCATAGCCTAAGCCATATTTTTCAGCTGCATCAACCGAATGCTGATGAATATCAATCATTGCTTTATGAAGTTTTTCATCAACCTCTTCGGCTGTCCACGAAAATCTTTGGCTGTTCTGGCTCATTTCAAGACCAGAAACGCATACGCCGCCAGCATTAACTGCCTTAGAAGGAGCAATAATTATATTGGGGTTTTTCATAAGATAGTTCTGCGCATCAGCCGTTGTAGGCATATTGGAAACCTCAATATAATATTTAACACCGTTCTGAACAAGCTTTTCAGCGTCTGACAGATTTACCTCATTCTGTGTTGCACACGGCATAACAATATCTATATTTTCAAGACCCCATGGTTTTTCATCAGGAATAAATACGGCAGATGGGAATTTATCGCTGTAATCCTGAACCCGATCTCTTCCGCTTGCTCGCATTTCAAGAAGATAATCTATTTTTTCAGGAGTACATATTCCGTCCTTATCATAAACATAGCCGCCCGGACCGCTTATTGTAAGAGGAATTGCGCCAAGCTCATTCAGCTTTTTGATTGCACCCCACGCAACATTTCCGAAACCGGAAAGTGCAACACGCTTGCCTTCTATCGTATCCTTTTCGTGCTTAAGCACCTCACAAAGATAATACACAGCACCATAGCCTGTTGCTTCCGGACGAATAAGGGAGCCGCCATAGGACAAACCCTTGCCTGTAATAACGCCATTTTCAAACGCATCCTTAATACGCTTATACTGACCAAACAAATAACCGATTTCTCTTGAACCAACACCGATGTCGCCGGCAGGAACATCAATACTTGGACCAATATGCCTGTACAGCTCTGTCATATACGCCTGACAGAAGCGCATAATTTCATTTTTGCTTTTTCCTCTCGGATCAAAATCAGAGCCGCCCTTTGCTCCGCCCATCGGCAAACCGGTTAATGAATTTTTAAAGGTCTGCTCAAAGCCAAGGAAATATACAATACTTGAATTTACACTTGGATGAAAACGAAGCCCGCCCTTATACGGTCCGATTGCCGAATTGAACTGAACACGATAGCCGCGGTTTACTCTTGTTTTACCCTCATCATCAACCCACGCTATACGGAAGGTTATCAGCCTGTCCGGCTCAACCATTCTTGTAAGCAGATCATCCTCAACATATTCCGGATGCTGCTCTATAACCTTTTCCAGCGAGCAGAAAACCTCTTTAACACTTTGAATGTATTCCGGCTTTGCACTGTCTCTTCGTTCAACTGTTTTTATTACACTTTCTATATATTTATTCATAATGAAACCCCTTTCTTTTTTATTATAAATCAAAATAAAACTGATTGCTATTGACAATAATTCTAATATCACATCAAAAAATTGTGCATTTTGACTAATCATTTCCAATGAGCAGTTACTCATTTGTATCTTATAAACAAAAAACGAAGCAGTGCCGAACTGCTTCGCATATTTCAATATTTAATTTCCTTTTTCAATGCTGATTCTGTCAAAAATTTCAAGAATATCTTCAACTCTGGTATTCTTCTTTTCCTGCCCCTTAATATCAAGCACACTGTTTCCCTCGTGCATCATAAAGAGCCTGCTGCCATATTCAACGGCATAGCGCAGATTATGCGTAACCATAAGAGTTGTCAGTCCGTTTTCATTTACAAGCTTATCCGTAAGCTCCATAACCCTGTCCGATGATTTCGGATCAAGCGCGGCAATATGCTCATCCAGAATAAGCAGCTCAACATTTGACATATTGGCAATAACAAGGGCAAGAGCCTGCCTTTGACCGCCTGACAAAGTGCCGACCTGTACACCCATCCTGTTTTCAAGCCCCATATCACACTGTTCCAGAAGGGATTTGTAATAATCAATACGCTTTTTATTTACACATCTGCCAAGACCGAAGGGCTTATTCTTATTATCGGCAAGTGCCATATTTTCAAGCACGGTTAAATCCGCACAGGTGCCGATTTTAGGCTCCTGAAAAACACGGCCGATTATTTTTGCTCTTTTGAATTCAGACGCATGCGTTATGTCATTTCCGTTAAAAAGGATTTTACCGTCATCCGCCTTTAACGAACCGCAGATAAGATTTAAAAGGGTGGTTTTTCCGCTTCCGTTTGAGCCGATAACCGAAACAAATTCGCCCTTTTCCATCTTGAAATTGAAGTTATCAAAAACCGTTGATTCATCAACCGTTCCGACATTAAAGCGTTTTGTTATATTCTGAAGTTCAAGCATGCCTTTCCCTCCTTTTCTTCATCTTTTCCTTGAACGTTCCGCTGAAAACAAGAGCAAGAACAAAGAGAACCGCCATCAACGCCTTATTATATTCACTCGGAAGACCGATAACAACGGCAATCTGGAGGCAAGCCTTGTAAATAATTGTACCGAAAATAACCATAGTTGTTGCCTTCATAAAAGGAATACGCTTAAAAAGGGAAAGACCGATAATAACACTTGAAAGCCCGAATACAACCATTCCGACACCCATATTTGTATTTGCCGTTTCCGTGCTTTGCGCAATTACCGCACCACTTACTGCGGCAAGTCCGTTTCCAAGTGCAAGACCAAGAATTTTTGATACACCCGGATTTTTTGCAAGCATAACAACATACTGC
>JAIDJS010000032.1 GCA_029052085.1 Eubacterium sp. | reverse complement strand
T
The DNA here is from genome assembly GCA_029052085.1 of Eubacterium sp. Classification (GTDB taxonomy): domain Bacteria; phylum Bacillota; class Clostridia; order Oscillospirales; family Acutalibacteraceae; genus Eubacterium_R. The sequence goes on along the minus strand of JAIDJS010000032.1, from coordinate 6,173 downwards.
TCGTGTTTTGCTGTCAATCAAATGATTTATTTTTAGCAGATAAGAAATCAAATTGCTTTCGCACTTTTATATTTTTAAGCTATCCGACGTTATTTTTCTACAATATAGATTGTGAAGTACAGATTTGAATTTCTGATAGACCACAGCAAAAAACATTTTTCGTTCCATCCGGGATTTGACCAAGGCAGATAAAAAACAACTTAAGCCTGCGCTTCATTAAACGCAGGCTTAAGCTTTGTGCTTATTTCAAAATTTCGTCTTTCAATATTATTCTACTTAATTTATCCCTTTATTAATTTATTCAGTGAATCAATGAAGGCTTTATCGTTTTCATTGGTTCTTTTCTTTGGACCTTTCAGGTGTGCGCCTGCCATTCTTGCTTTCTTTGATTCATACCTTGTGGTGAGAAGCATTGTTAGATTACTGTCATTGATAATAAGCCCATTTTGAGTAATTGGCTTGCCACCTTTTGAAAGCACCATTGCAGAGAGTCCGTAGTCCTGCGTAACGACAATATCTCCTCGGCTAACCTGATTAACAAGTGCAAAATCAACACTGTCATCACCCTTTGATACGGTTACTATTTTTGCATAATCGCTATTTATAATATGACTTGTGTCGCAAAACACAACAACTTCAATTTTATTCTCTTTTGCTATCTCAATTGTCTGCTTTACAACAGGGCAACCATCTGCATCGATTAAAATTTTCATTAATTATCTATTTCCCTAAAATTCATTCCCAAACAAACTCAATTTCATTTGTATTAAGCACTAAAATACAATTCGTATAAACAACCCTTTTGTATTTAAGCCAAATGTGAAGTCCAATAGCTAAGCTTCTTATGTTCGGAGAAACATTCGTATTGCTGTATTCCCAAGCCCAGTAATTTTTCTCTTTTCGTTTTTTTATTTCTTTGTTTGCTATTTCTGTAAATTCTTCAACCGAAATGATTTTACCTTTGTAATTGTTGTTTTTATCAAGAGCAGTTTCCAAACGAACATCACAGAAATACTTGTCCCCAAGCCTGCATTTGATATGGCATTTGGTAAAATCTTTATATTTTTCAGCAAAGGTTGTATCAGTATAATCCTGCGGATAAAAATGCGTTTCAAAGCTTAATGTCAACACATTATCATTATAAGAAATATTGTATAAATCCTGATCGTGAAGAATACCGTCAGGTATGTTATGTTCACTCATTAGATATTTTTCAGTCATTTTTAACTCCCCTTTAAATAAACTCAATCAGTTTAAGCAATGCTGATTCGTCCAAAGTGACATTTTGATTGTTTGAATTGTCACTTTGAAAATCAACATGCAAATATCTGTTCTTCAATTCGTTATTTTTGTCATAATCATCTATCCTTACAGGTATAATTTGAGTTCGATTTTATTCCCATAAGTGAACATAAAAACGGTATTCTGATACATATTTCACAGGATAGAAATGTCGCACAATATGCCAGAATTACAGGAACAATATATAATAATTCTATATTATCAAACAAAATATCTGCCAATAAATATTGAAACAAAACAACCCATACAAAATGCAGAATATAAAACGCAAATGACCTTTGCAACATATATAAAGTTACCTTTGAATTAAAACTTAAATACCCTTTGCCTATTCCGAGCAATGCAATAAGCATAAACCATTCAGCAATAAACTTAACAACAGTATTAACTAACGGATATGATGTATCAGACCAGATAAACAGATATACATTCAGAGTTGCCGCACATAAACCTATAAACAAAAACAACCATTTAAATTTTTCGATTTTATTTATTATTCTGTCATTTGAAAAAATATAATATCCGACAAGAAAAATATATGTATACTCTACAAGGCTTTTACCGCCTATTGAAAGCAATTCACTTAATAACGGCAATGGCAAACCAAGAACACAGATGAACCATAAAGATGTATCTTTTTTGAATTTCGGAGTTCTCTTTTTTAACAATACAATTATACCTACAGCAAGTATTGAGATAACAAAAAGATACAGAATAAACCAAAACTGACCTAATGAAAAGCCGCCATCGGCACCTGTTAAATCAGTAAATCTTGTGAAGAAAACACTATAATGCGTAAACAAATTTCCTTTATAACCAAAATTAAATCGGTCTGCAATATATGTCATTACAGGCATGAGGAGTAATGTACCAAATACAAAAGGAATTAATAATTTCCGAACTCTCTCCGAAATATACTTTTTTATTGTTCTTTTCTGCAATGCAAATTTTGTGCTTATTCCGGCAAGAAGAAACAGCAGCGGCATAAAATACGGGCTTAAAAATACTATAATACTGCTGATTACCTTGTTGCCATTAAAAAATATATAATTTGGCTCATTCCATACATTCCAAGCCATTGCAGCATGATATGGAATCAGAAGTAAAATTGCTATCCACCTTAAGTTATCAATATAGTGTTTTCGCATAATTATTACACATCCTATAAATTCTGTCTGTTACAATTATACCATAAAACAGGAAAACATAAAAATTCATTTTAGGTCAATGCCGTGATTTTTAAGAACAGCCTTTGCAGGCGGATAAACAAGATTGCTGATTCCGTTCCATATTTCTTCTGTACTGGTAGCAGAGGAGGAAATTACAAAATCCTTTTCCAAACCTCTGCGTCTAACCATATCTTTTAACACAAATTCCGCCATCGGCGAACGACAAATGTTCCCGTGGCACACAAACATAATCTTAATCATATGATATTTTATTAAATTGTTCTTGTCAATAAGAATGATAGAATCGGAAATGTTTTTTGAAATATTATATGGTATAATGTAGTCACACTTGCAGGTGTTAGGAAAGGAGGAGGCAATGGATAATCGCAAAACGATTCAGAGCATTCTTGATTATATTGAGAACAATCTCAAGGCTGAAATCAATATCAATGAGTTGTGCAGTATGGCAGGATATTCCTATGTGCATTTTTGCAGACTGTTTTCACATTATGCCGGTTTATCTCCGAGTGAATATATTACACGCAGAAGGCTGATTCATGCTGTTTATGATATCTCAAGAGGAACAACAAAGGTTGATATTGCACTTTCCTACGGCTTTGAAACTTATGCCGGATTTTACAAGGCTTTTAAGCGTGAGTTCAATTGTTCACCCTCCGAATTCATCCAATCTTATAAAGGTGAAAAGCCTTATAGGATTAACATTTTGCAGGAGGAACATATTATGATTTCTAAAAACAGAATACAAAAATTACTCAGTCATTGGAATTTACAGAACAAAAGCGTTTCGAATATTTACAATGAAAACACAGGCAGGAAAAGCGAAAATACTTACTATATTGGTGAGGAATATGTAATCAAATTTTCTGCGAATTACGGCAGTATAAAGAATAGTATCAGCATAGCCAACAGCCTTGCAGAATCAGGTCTGCCTGTTGCCGAAATGATTAAAACTGCTGACGGTTCTGAATATCTTCAGGACGGCGAGCTTTATTTTGTCGTAACGAAACGAATCAAAGGCAGTCAACTGAAATGCGAAGATATTTTCAAGCATACCACTATTGCATATCAGATAGGCAGTAATATAGCACAGCTTCACCATGCACTGAAAGCATTTGATGAAAGCAATTACAAACAAGCTGACATTTTGGGTGATGTTAAATCTGCATTGCCGAAAGTACAGAATTCAGTCAATTTGAATGATGATTTTATCAAAAATTTCAGTATCATTTTTGATAAACTGCCAATACAGATTATCCACCGTGACATAAATCCGTCAAATATGATTTTTGACGAAGGTGAATTTAAAGGTTTTATTGACTTTGATTTAACAGAGGTCAATATCAGAATATTTGATATATGCTACTGTGCAACAGCCATTTTATCAGAATGTTTTAATAATGCCGATATTGATAAAAGCAAGTGGCTTGAAATATTTGATAATCTTGTAAAGGGTTATGAGAGCATTATTCCGCTGTCCGAATATGAAAAACAGGCTTTGCCTTATGTGATTTATTCCATTCAGATCATCTGTATTGCATATTTCAGTCAGTTTGATAAATTTGATAGCCTTACAAAAATAAATATTGATATGCTGAAGTGGATTGTTAATGAATTAAAAGTATAACTGTAAAAGCAAAGTGTTATTTTGCACCAGTTCTTTGCAGATTCCTTTATTTTGATATGCAGGTAAAAAAGCTAAATCATGATTTGAAAAATATCAGATATATTGATAATTTCAGACACTTATGATATTATAGTTTTGCAAGGATAAAAACACGTCCCGGTAGGTAGTCCGGGAGTAACACAATTTCATTTGTGTTATCAGTAACCTGCCTCCTTTGGTTGTCCCTTTCTTGCTTAGTTTCAGAAAAGGAGGGATTTTATGGATGAGGTAATTTCATCAATAACAGTGTTATTTGATGAGCCTTTCTGGGTTGCAGTTTATGAAAGACAGTTCGGCAATAAATACGAGGCTTGCAAAATCACATTCGGTGCTGAACCGAAAGATTATGAGGTGTATGCGTATTTGTTGAAGAATTATGACTCATTAAAATTCAGCCCTGCCGTAAAAACAAAAAAGTTTGCTGACAAGCATATAAATCCAAAACGAATGCAAAGGCTGGTAAACAAACAGTTAAACAGTATTGGCATAGGAACGAAAGCACAGCAGGCTTTTAAGTTGATGCAGGAACAATCCAAACAAATGCACAAAACTGCTTCTAAGCAAAGGCGCGAGGAAGAAAAAGAGCGTAAGCTTGAATTAAAATCTGCAAAACGCAAAGAAAAGCATAAAGGTCATTAATTTATGCAAGCCAAGACAAATGTCTTGGCTCTTTTTGTGCATATCAAGTTATCGGTCGATATTTTCTACAAGATTGGTGGCGAGGTGAGGGGTTGAGATTGTTGACAGATAAGCTGAACAGCAAGAATTATTATGCATTCAATCCGAGTTTTGATAAAGGAAGAATGGGTCAAAATAAATAAAAAAACAAAGGTGTTGAGCTTAAATTGCCAACACCTTTTTATTGTATTTTGCAAAATATGGGATATATATGTTTAAATCACTTTATTGCAGATTGTTTGGCACTGTCAATGGCGCCAAACAGTGACTTTTCATTATCAGCCGGAGTATCGCAGGAATAATGCCAAACCATCATTCCGCCGATTCCGCTTTCAAGTGCAATTTCAGTTTTTTCTTTTATAACATCAGAGGTATTAAATGAAAACGTTAGTCCCGTTTCAGAATCGTTGTACAAACCGTTTTCATCTAAGTTATCGCAGTAGTATTTATAATCATACCAATAGCCGTCCTTTGTAGTAGGTCTTGCATAAAACGGCACTCCTAAATCAAGCTTTGACTTATCATAGCCTTTTTTCTCGAACTGTTTTATATCATCCTTAGCAATATCAACAGTTGCATGATTGCCGTCTTTATCCCATAAATCATAGCTCATAATCTCAAAGAAATCTGTAGCATCCATTGCTTCCTTTGACTGCTTGAGATTCCAGCCAACCATAGACATACCGATTTTATAATCATCACCAAGTACAGAATCAAGGCTTATAATGAATTTATCAAAGGACTTCCAATCCTTTTTTCTTAAAGGAAATTCATAGTCAAACACAACGCCGTCAAAATTATATTCAGCGAGTACATCTTTTATTTCAGCTTCCAGTATACCGCTTTCAAACGCAGCTGTGTTTCTGTCTGCCAGATCATACATCTGTTCATTCCAATCATCGGACTGTGATTGTGATCCCGGACCAAGAATATTCAAATAAAATCTTTGGTTGGTAATAAGCTTACTTAAAAAATCCACATCTGCTTCAAAGCTGTCTGAAAGATTAACCTTTCCGTTTTCATCGTATGTAGCATTTCCGAAAAGAATAATATCGGTAACCTTATCAAGATTTGAGGCATCAAAGGTTTCATCAAGTCTGTCAGACACGATATATGCCGTAACTCTGAAATCCTGCGGATTAACAGGTGTTGACACGGCTTTATGCGAACACCCGAAGAAGCATAGAGTAACCAGAACTGCACATAGGATTACAGATAAAAAATTGAATGTTTTTCTCATAATTATCAACCAACTTTCCGAATTTATATTTTGCATATATTGCTCACAAACTAACCGTCGGAGCGTTTTTTAGCCTTACAAAAGTATAATAGCATATATA
>JAIDJS010000319.1 GCA_029052085.1 Eubacterium sp. | reverse complement strand
GTATCAATAAATTAAAGAATTTAAGGGTAATATACTTGGTCTGCAAAATACAGTAGATGATAGCAGAACAAATAATGAGGACAGTTCGGTTTATATCGAAATGTTTTATGATTCTTTTGGAAACAAAAGTTTCTATAATGCGCCTCGTTATGATAAATCTGCTTATTATACTTTTATGCTGACCGCTTTGTTCAACCCTTGTACGTATAAGGATTACTTATATGATTATGAAAGCGGTATGTATTTTGCACAAAATAAGTACTATTCACCTTTGTGGGGTAAAACGATTTCAAATGAATAATATTTTGTAATTTAATAGTTTTATGTATAATTTATAAACTGTATTTTCCTATTCCAAAATACTTAATTTTGCCAACTCGCTGTAAAAGCTTTTATCTCGACTAATGTCTCCAACTAAAACACAAAGCAAGCATTTGCTTTGTGTTTTTTATTTATGTTTAAATTGTTAAGATTTGACAAAAATATATAAGAATGGTATAATAAATCATAACCAAATGGATTTATTAACATATAAAAATATTATAGTATTTTTTACTGGTTTTTGGATATATATTCTAGGTTAGGAGAAGTAAAATTTATGAATATTGGGGTTATTTTTGCCGGCGGTGTAGGCTCTCGTATGAAATCCACCGATAAACCAAAACAGTTCCTTATGGTTCATGGTAAGCCAATTATTGTCCATACAATAGAAATATTTCAGCAGCATTCTGAAATCGACGGCATCATTGTTGTTTGCGTAAACGGATGGATTGATTATATGGAAGAGCTTAAGCATAATTATCGTTTAAGCAAAATCGGAAAAATTGTTTCCGGCGGAGAAACAGGTCAGTTATCCATTTATAACGGTCTGAAGGCTGCTGCAGAGGTTTACGGCACTGATGATAATATTGTTCTTATCCACGATGGTGTTCGACCGCTTATAAGCGAAAGTACAATAAGTGACAATATTGCCGCTGTTAAAAAGTACGGCTCAGCAATAACAACTGTTCCTGCACAGGAAACTGTTATTGTTATCAATGAAAATGATCAGGTTGACGGTATCATCACCCGTGACAGTGCAAGAATTGCCAGAGCACCTCAAAGCTTCTATCTTAAAGAAATTTTAGAAGTTCAGAAAAAAGCG
>JAIDJS010000318.1 GCA_029052085.1 Eubacterium sp. | reverse complement strand
CAATGAGCCTGCTATTGCTGAACCGACACCCGCAAAATCGCTGTTGTTCCATAAATCCTTCAGCTTTTGCAGATAATTGTTTAATTTCTGCGATGCAGAAACGGAAGCACCGCTGTCTGCTTTATCGCTGTCCGATGAAGTATCTCCGACCTTTGTTACCCGGTCAAAGCCATACAAATCCTTTTGTGATTCTGATAATTCCTTGGTAGAATTCGTTACACCGTCAAGCGCAGATGAGGTTGATTTCAAAGCTGCACCAATACCCAGTGACGAAAGCATATCCGCTATTGCATTTGTTACGGAAATTACATACGGCATCAGCCTTTCAAGCAAGCCTGTTATAAGCTGAATGACAGGAGCAAGCGCTCTGCCCAAAGAATTCTTTAAGGCTTCAACCTTGCTGTTGAGTTCTTCATTACTGCTAATATAATTGGAAACAATGCTTCTCAGCTCTCCAAAAATAGATTTAATAAGCTTAAGCCCTAATGCAACAATTCCGATTCTCTTAATGGACTTTGTTACATTCAGAAGCTTATGGCTTAAATCAGTTGAGGATTTACCGGCACTAGAAAGTCTGTTTTTTAGAAAACCGAGCGCAGATTTTGCCAAAGATAAAACACCCTTTGAAGCTTTGCCTACAGTTGACGAAAACTTACCAAATCGGGAATTCGCCTTTTTGGCTTCCTTGTTCGCTTTATCAAGCCTGTTCTTCATTGAATTCAGGTTTTCTGCGCCTGCTGCTGCCTTTTTCTTAAGGTTTTCAAGCTTAAGAGCAGTGTTTGCCATAACAGAATTTAGGCTGTTTTCTTCGGCGGACAGGCTCATTTCCGACTGCTTAAGATTTCCTATTTTGCTTCTTAAAGTTTCAATCTCTTTGCTTAAGTTTGAAAGTGTTGTTGTTTCAAGAGTTTTAGGATTTATACTTAAATCTCGAAGTTGGTCATCAAAAGATATTAATTCATTCTTTGCTTTTTGAATTTTCTTTTCGATTTCTTGAAGTTTAGCCTTCGAATCTTTAAAATCTTTGAAATCTTTTTTATTTCTTGTATTATTGTTAATAACTTTTTTATAGCTTTCATATTCTATAGACATATCGTGAATATAGTCTGTAATTTCCTTACGGGCTTTACGGACACCTTCTATACCATCATTAGAATGTTTTAAAAATAATTCTCGCTTTTTTTCAATATCCGTCAACTTATTATACTTGTCAATCAACTTCTGCATTTCCTCTCGCTGTTCTTTATTTTTCTTCTGAACAGCTTCAAGCATTGATTTCAAATCTTCAAACTTAGCTTTTGTTGTAACAACTGCCTCGGTGGTTTTAACCTGCTTATCAGCAAGCGAGGACATTTCCTTTCCAAGCTTTTTAACCTTATCGCAGGAAGAATTCATTGAATTGGTTATTTCCTTGCGAAGCTCATCCGTAACACCGGATGCTCTTTTCAAATCATCCGTAAAAGTTGCCATTTTCTTACGAAAATCTGATAAATCGGCTGTAAATCTAGTACAGAGTTCTTCTATTTCCACAATATCCCCCCTTTCTTAATTTTTGTATTTATCAATTTGCATTTCTTTGAAAGAAGCTATACACCTCGGCAAGCCTGAATTCATTGATTTCTTCATTGGTCCAGAACGGAAAAACCTCATATATTTTCCCTGCATCTGCACCTGCAACATTTGCAGATACAAGCATTGCATGCCTTGCGGCAACAACTGCCTGCATTTTTAAATCCCTGCGGTCTGCTTCATTCTTTGCCTCAACAAATTCCTGAATTTCGCCTTGCGTATAGTTATAAACATCAAAAAAGGGAATGCCTGCAATGCGGCCTTCCCTGATTAAATCTTCAACAGTCTGAAGCTTATTCTGCTTCCCGAAAGGAGCTTTCTTTATCCCCGCTTACAGCCTTTTCAATTCTTTCGCTGTCAGTAATCTGTTCAAACATCTTATCAAACACCTGATTGAAGCCGTTTTTAAGCGAATTCATCTGCTTTTCACTGAATAAGCCGGATACACTTGCAATATTGAACAACACACCTGCCAACTCATTCATACCGCACACGCCGTTATCAACAAGCAAATCATAAAATTGTTCGCCGTTGATATCTTCGGGATTGGCATTGCCGTTCCATGAAAGGGCTTCGTTTACGATTGCAATAAACTTTTCCGTATCCTGAACAGCAGACATAACAATATCAAGCGGTTCATCCTTGAATTCCTTTTTCAAACGCATTTGCGCACCTACTGTAAAGCGAAGCTGAAATACTGTTTTTCCTAAAACAATTTCAAGCACTCGCCTTCCACTCTCTGTTACCTTATCTGTTAATTTAATTCTGTTTTCCATAATAAACCTCCGTAAAATTTAAAGGGCGGAATAAACCGCCCATATTCTTTAGGCAGAAGCCGTACCATCTACCCATTTTGACTGTAATTTGAATTTAGCACTGTAATTGATCACAGCATTGACACCAACGCTTGAAATACTTACATTCGGAATACCCGTACATGAATGTGTTATGCCGTCCGGTGTTGTTACAACAATCGGAACAACTGTACCCTCTAATGCCTTAAGAACAGTATAATCGCCGCCCTCTGCGCCGTTATACAAGCCCTGAATCTCAAAATCGCCGCTTTTAATAAGACCGTCAATACCCTTTTCAACCTCATCAAGCATTGTTGTTGCATCAAGTGTATCCTTTTCATTAGACATATCTCCGATTGAGGTATGCTGTTTAAGCTCCTTGGCTCCCACAGTAACCTTTACACCAATTGATGCAAGACCCATAATCTTTTCATTAGCCATAATATTTTTCCTTTCTTTAATCTATAAATCTGTTAAACATCAAATCAACCCTGCTGCCATAGCGGAAGGTTTTCCGCTTATAGCCGCTTGGGTCATTCATAATTGAATCAGGCGAAACGAATTGCCGTTTCAATCCCTTTTTCTTCATTTCTTTGTCAATAAGCAAAGCAGCTTCAAAAAGCTCTTTCGTTGTTACAGTCCACAAATCAACCTGAAAAGCAATATCCTGAACAGTTGGTGTTTCCGTATCTGTGTTTGACAATTCAAAATATGTAATAACCCTTTCACGGCTATTATAGGAAACTGTATCGGGAAAAGCCATTTTTACCTTAATATCAAAGGACGGCTTAACCTTTTCAAGCGTTTCCTTGATTTCATTTCGTATATCAATCATTTCTTTCTAAACACCTCCTGAACAGACAATCCCAGTTCTTCTTTGATTTCAGGCTCTACCTCTTTCATTCCCGGATACATAAAAGGTTGCGCCTTATGACCTGTCCATTCTGTTTTACGGACAATACCAAGTTCATCATCAAGCGGATGGCCGTTTGCATCTCCCTTCTGCCCGGTTCCGAATTCCACAAACGCAGCATAAGAAGTATTTGATTTGGACCCTGCTGAAATAACATCACCGTTATCCTCAACAAAAGAATGGATTGATTCTCTTAATATCGAAGTATCAACAGGACAATTTTCCTTTTGGATACCAACCATTTTTTCAGCCTTTTCTCTCGCCTTCTGCAAAACGGTATCGTGAAGCCTTTGAGGACTGTTGCTGATTTTGCTTATAACAGCATCAAGCCCCTGCATCGTAACATCAAAGCCTGCCATAGCATTACCCCTTTTCTATCGTTACAAGGGCGTAGCTTGGAAAATGCTGTATTTTTCTTACAATATAATCAAGCTCTGTATTGTCCTCAAAAACGATTTTATCTCCCTCTGAAAAAGGACTTGCCTTGAAATCAAACACGGCAGATTGGAGTGTTTGAGCCACTCGTCTGCCGTGTTCTGTTTGTGCATTATCGCTCGCCGCATCTTTCCAATGGCTTTTGAGCGGTTCTTCAGTTAACGGGCTGTCGGAAAAGGCTGTTTCTTCATAGCCTATGCTTTCAATAACCTCTGCCTGCTGCTTGTAAACATGAAAAGATCGAAGCCATTTATCAGGTGTTTTCATTCTGAATTCCATAACGCACCACCCTTAAATGATTTAAAGAATTAAGCTGAGCCGTTATTAAGCTGCTTATTTTTTCGCTGAATTCTTCAGGAGTTGTATAGGAAACACTTTCGCTTACATCGCCCTCAGAATATGTATAGCTTTTTATATTTCCGCTTTCAGCATTGCTTTCTGCAGTCGACTGCAAAAGCATTAAATACGCTATTTCATTTACAGTTGAGCGAATACAAAGGGGCGGATTCGGATTATTGATATAATCTATGACGCAATCAAGCGCATCTTCAAGCAACTCTTTTATCTCATCATCAGAAAGGCTGACACCCTTTGCCCTGCGCTTTAATCTGCTTACCGCCCTTTCGTTTGTAAAAATACTGTTATCCATATTTAACTCCCTTCAAAAACTATTTTTCTTTCTTTTCGGTTTCCCTTTTCTTGGAATAACCGAATTCAAGAAAAACAGCAAGGCTGTTCTTATCAATCGTAACTGCCTTGCCGTCTTTATAAACCTTCACTGTGTTTTTATCCATTTAAAAGCACCTCTCAGCCCTCAAGCTTAACAAGAAGGTCTTTTTCAAGCGTTTTGATACCATAAATTGTATCAATCGAAATGCAATCTGTTTTTGTTTTTGCATCATAGTCAAATACCACTCTTACTGCAAGACCATCGGCAGATGCAATATAAGAATTCTTATTGCCCATAGGAAGCGCAAGACTTCTTGTAACAAGAGCAATACCGTTTCTGTGGAAGCCGAGTGAATTCGGTGCCGTAACAACTGTTGCTGCGGTTTCAGTAAATGCCTTATGAATCGGCTGGTCAATAGCAACGCTTTCAATTACGCCGCTTGCTGCCGTCTTATCCTCGGCAATTCTGTAAATATAGCCGTCAATAATAAAGCAATCGCCGTTTTTAACAGTTGCTGCGGCCGTGGTAACATCGGTAAGCTTAATCTCTGACTTGCCCTTTTCGGCAGTAACCTTGTATGTTTTTGCAGTTCCTGCCTTGCCAAGAATTGCGGCAGCGGAATAAGGTGCATTCTGTGTCATATAAGTATCAAAACCGAAAAGATGTCCGAGTGACGCATTTCTTAATGCCTCATTGCTGCCTGCTGCGGATACATTGGTCATATTATCATCCGTTACATACTCAACCTTGTGCATCGGATTAAGAACAAGACGGCGGTCTGTTACAGGCGCTTTAAACATATCAAGGTATGCTCCGACCTGAGCAATATCCTTAATCGGTTTCTTTTCATCCTGCCCTGTTGCTACAGTTGCAACAGCATCCTGAACACCTGTTGCAATCAAGTCTGCATCAACCGCAACAGCAATTGCACGCATTGCTGGCTCAAGAACCTGTTTTGAAAAGTCCTTGATATCAAGTGTCATTTCCTTTGATGTAACAGGAATGGAAACATCACGGAAGCGGTCCATTTTTACATCAATCTTACCCTCCGAAATATCCTGTTCCTCAATTCTGCCCGTAAAATTCTTTGCAACGAATTTAGCGGGCTTTCTTACTGTAATGGTATCGCCGACACTTACAAACTCCTTGTCATAATCACGATGAACAAGGTTTGCCATTACAAGATTTTCTTTAAGCACCATAAGTGCTTCGTTAGCAATAATGCTTGGTGTTAAAATTGTGTTTGGCATTTTATTTTCCTCCTAAAAATTTTATTTATGCTCTTTTCTCCACTTTTCATAGGCGTGGAAATCCTCCGGCGGTGTATCGCCGCCTGTTGGCTCATTTTCTGCCTTCGGAACAGTTTTGCCCTGCATTGCCTTTTCCTTTGCTTCGGATACTGCCGAATTAAAGGCTTTTTCAAACGCATCAATATTTTGCTTTGAAATTCCGGCATCATCACCTGTTAAGAATTCCGCAAAGGAAGCCGGCAGACTGCGGTTTAACAATTCTGTTCCCACTGCTGTTTTGAGCCTTTCTCTTTCAAACTCAGCCTTTTCCTGCGCAAACTCGCTTTTTTCTTTGGAAAGCTGATATTTTTCTCTTTCCGATTCGCTCATTTTTGCAAGCTTCTTCGCCTCGTCTGCTTCATCAGCCTGCTGCTGTTCCCATTTCTTCTTTGCTTTATTCAGCGCCGAAGTAATTTTTGCATCAAATGCAGACTGATATGATTTATTTGAGCTTAACAATTCGTCAAAGGTAGGTGTTTCACTGCCCGTTCCGCCCTCGGCAGCTTCAGTTTCTGTTGTTTCAGCCCCTGTTTCTGCTTCGTTCTGTTCCTGCTCTGTTCTCTCCTCAGCAAAAAGCTGAAGATTAAGCGGTAATCTTACCGCCTGTGAATTCTGATTTCTTTCCATAGAAATCCCTCCTGAAATCTATTGCCCTTTAAGTTCAGTACAATAAAAGCCCTTAAAGTTCAATTGTTATATTTCTTAATCGGCTTTTAACCGAAATAAGCATAAAAATAGGGCAAGGCTTTAACCTTACCCGAAAATAAGCATAATAAAAACATCTTGCAATCGACTGCAAAGTGCTTAATCTCTATCTTCTGACATTTCTTTCATTATTTTTTCTAATTTTAATCTTGATTCTTCTCTTTCTTCAGGTGTACTTTCAATATGACCAATAACTCTGCCACCTAATGGTTGTGTCCACCTCTTGTCGCTATATGGTTTTTTACCACTCATATCTATACCTCTTTTAACAAAATATTTATTATTCCATCTTTTGCAATTATATTATCTACAGTAAATCTATTATTACGTTTGTATAAGACCTCTTTTTCACCCTTATTAAATAATGAAATGTCATAACCATTCTTACTGTTAGCAATATATATTTGTATCTGTCCATCAGGATTGTAAACATTTCCAAATGTAGTTGATATATACTCATCATATTCAACCATATTACCAACCTGGTGTTTCTTAAGAAATTTGTTTAAATCATCTTCATTATTGAAGAAAAGTGATCTATTCAGATTGCCTTGATATTTAGGCATTTTATCCAACGCACTATCTAAATTCATTATAAGGTTGTTTTCGTCATCTGTCAACGGCAATCCCTGTCTTAATTTTTCATTGAGTATATATGATTCACTGCTTATGTATTGATGTAACGCATATTTTTCATCATCAGATAAAACATATTTCTTATACCATTCATCATAAGACATATCGGCAGGAACTTTCATTCCTTTGCCTGTTATCGGATTTCTTGCCCAGCGTGTACGTCCTGCTCTGTTTTCATTTTCATATGCAGGAACGATAACCGAACGGCAGAACGGATGAAGCGGCGGAAGATTAACGCCGATTTCAGCTTCATCTATATTGAACACCTTTGAATCAAGCCTTCGGCACATTTCAGATGTTCGCAAATCAAGCGTTGCTATAAAACGGTACTTGGTAAAGCCTGCTGCTTTTAAGCCCTCTAATTGACCCTGATTGCTGAAATAATTTACCTCTGTTCTTATAAGCCTGCTTGTTATAAAGCGTTGTGCCTTATCAGGATTATCGCCGATTACTCTGCCTTTCAGCTCGTTGCACATTTCATCCAAAGTCCACCCCGCAAGGCAGCCTGTTTCAATCGTTTCTGCAACCTTATCTGCGAAATCCTCGTTATTTTTCCAAAGCCTTGAGGAATAATTCCCATTACTCCATTCATGAGCAAGCATTGCCTGTATTCTTCTATCCGTTAATACATCAAAATCATACAAACCGCTGTTTTTCTGATCTGCATATATTGTCCGATAATAGCTTTGCTCATAAACATTTACAAGTCTGCTTTCGGCAAGCTCAACCTCTTTTGCGCCGATTGCCCTTGCTTCATAATATAAATTATCCCTTAATGCTTCAAGCCTGCTGATTCTTGCACCATAGGCAGGAGCATCAAGGGTATTTATAATTTCACGGCGGAGTTTTTCATCTTTAGTTTCTGCAAGAAGCTTTTTGAGTTCGTTTCTGTATTTCCTCGTCTGCTTTTCATTAAGCAACTGCCTTGCATATTTCGGATTTATTTTCCCACCCGTTACATATCGGGTGAAAATCTTATTTACTTTTCGTGTCAGGCTCTCTGATGCTTTCTGATAAATCTTATTTATCGCAATCATTGTCTGATTTGTATTTTTCTGCATCAGATTTTCAAGCTCAATTGCTCTGTTTTGCCAATAATCTTTATGTTTCATTATTCGTCTGTTTCTTCGGTATCCTCTTCATCCTCATTGTTTAAATCCTGTCTGCCGAAGGAATCAAGATAGCTTTTTTGATTTTCTTCACGCTGTTTTTTTATATTTTCAAGTGCCTCGGCAGGGTCTTTAACAAACCATAACAATGACAATAATGTCTGATCGTCTACCAAATCGGAATCCTTAAGCTTAACAACCATATCCACCGTCTGCTGTTCATCAATCGGCATAGAGATTGTAAAAACAATATCCACATCATCAATGCTTACGGGTACAAATCCGCCCTTTTGCGAAAGATAGTTATTATATAACAGCCAACGCTTTTTTAATCCTGTTTCAACGGCTCTCATTTTGCTTTTAACAAGGATATTGAGTGCAAGCAGCTTAAGCCTTAAGGCAACGCCGGAAGTATTGCCGCTGAAATTTTCATCCGTCATATCGGGTGTTAAGGTCTGCTTATGAATTTCTGCCACAAGCGTATCATCAAGCACTTTCAAACTTGCTTCATCAAAGGTTTTCTGCAGGTATTCCAATTTTGCATCTTCGGGAAGAGAATCAAGGAGTTTTTCCTCTTTCATCTGCTTTCTTGCACTTTCATCAAGCGTTGCACCGTAAATGGCAAGCACTGCATCAACAAACGCTTTCTTATCAGTCAGCCTATCGGAAAGCAAATCGTTTCTTGCATCTATAAGAGAAATAACCTGCTCAAAATCCCCCTGCAATTCCTCGTTGTTCTCGTAGGATATAACAGGTACTGCACCGAAATAATGCTGAGCAGGCTCGCCGACCTTGCTGTATTTCAAATCAGAATTATCCAGGTTATCGCTTTCATAGTCCTGCTGCAGGCTGTCTGTATAAATCGTTACCGCATAGTATTTTTCGTTATTAATACGTTCCCTTTTATCAATCAGCATTGCAAACAAATCACGATGCTCAACCGTATTATCCTGCACAAGCACAATTGAATGCGGTTTATATGCCGCACTTTTCGGAATCGGATGTTCATCTGTGCTTGCATAAACAAGCTCGCATGCTTCGCCGAATATTCCCATATTCTTGCCGTTCTTATCATCAATATCACTGATGTTCTGGCTGTGATAAACATCAACAACAGGCGAAATATCAATTTTCTTTTTTAAAACTTCGCCCGGATTGTGCCTTACAAGGTTCCCGCTCTTTTTATCCAGCTTTGCCTCAACTGTTGTAACAACAGAAAGTTTTGCTGCTTCATCTTTATTTCTTTTGTCATTATTATCATATTTAACAGGCTCTGCAAGGTAATAACCCTTTATAATATCAACAATATATTTACAGTAGTTAGCCTTTACCTCTACCTTGCCCTCTTCGGCCTTTGCTACATCTGTGCATTTATATCTGTTTAATAAATTTCTGCATCTTGCCTCATATGACTGCTGCTTCTTGACAATATAATCAATAACATCAGACGGAATTGTTCCGCTTTTGCAATCGGGAACATCCTTTTCACTTATGTAAATTTTCAAACTCTTATCCTCCTGTTATTTATGACCGCTTACAATTCGATGAAGAATTGTATAAACAAAATATCTTACGGCATCCATTGCATGGTCTGTAATCTTGGCCGGCTTATCTTCGCCTCGTTCAACTGCCTTTTCATCCCAGTGGTAAACGCCGAATTCCTTAATCGCATTTTCACAATTCTTAGTAAAAAGCAAACTACCCAGATTGAGCAGTTTGCCTACTTCTCTTATTCCGTCCAAAACATCATTATCTGCTTTCTGCACCTTTATTCCCCTTTTGCGAAGTTCTGCTATAAAGGAAGCAGCAGACGGGTCAACAATTACCATTGTATATGGTGTATCTCCAATAAAGGCAATCATATCATCCGCATACTCGCTGTCCGTTTTCTGCTTCTGCTTTGCTCTTCCATCATAATAATATTCTTTAACGCAAATCCATTTATTATGGTATTTCCGCCACATAAGAAAACAGGTTGGATTTTGTGTTCCATAGTCACAGGATATATACGCATTGCCTGTAAATTCTATTTCATCAGGCTTGTCAATCACATGCCGTTCCGTATCAAACATATCATATACAAGTCCTTCTGCCGATTTCCATAAACCAAGTATGTAACGTTCAAAGAATATTCCCGAATAAAGACTTCTGTATCTTTCCTTCATTTTTTCAGACAGCGTTAAATTATCATCCATAGTAAAATGAAGATAGATAACGTTGTGTTTATCGGTTTGCTTAATCCACTCAACATTAAACCAATGAAGCGGTGCTCCGGGGTTACAGTTAAACCAGAACTTTGAGCCTTCAACCGAGCATCTTGCAATAGCCTGTTCTACAAACGAACGTGGCATTAAAGCAACCTCGTCAAAAAGAACACCTGCTGCGGTCATACCCTGTATTAAATCCTGTGAGCTTTCGTCCTTACCGCCAAATGTATAAAAATAATTTGTTCTATCACGGTTTGATATGACAATAAGGTTATCTGTTCGCCTTTCCTGAAAATCATAGCCAAGACTTATGGCCTGCTGCTTCAGAGTACCAAGAACATTTCTTCTTAAAGAGCCTACTGTTTTTCCGCATATCGCAAAATCACACTCATTAAAATTGCTCATAGCCCACAACATAAAAGAAGCAGCCATTGAAACGGTTTTACCGCTTCGGACTGCTCCGTCTGCTATGATTCCATTTTTATCTTTAACCGGTGATTTATTACACCACCATGTCATAATCTTTAACTGCTTATCTGAAAAGGGCTTCCAATCAAATGCCTTGCTTTTACTCTTCATCAGACCATACCTCAGAAGCCTTGCCATCAAGAGCATTCACAAAATCTTCGCTGTTGATTGTCAAATTCACATTGCCATCAGACTTTCCAAACATTCCCAAATGCTTTCCGAGAAGTTCAATTGCCTTTAAAGCACCCTTGCTGTCAAAAGTCCATTGCCCTGTTTCAACCATACAATGTTCTTCGTAATCCCATTCGGTTACTGCGTTTTTTGCAAGGCAACGGTCAAGCACCTCTTCCAGATTTTTTATAACCTTTTCTTCAGTCAAGCAAGAAGCTTCGAGCAGTTGCCTTTGCTGCTTCTTAATTTCCTCTATAATTTCAGGATCGGATAAAAGTCTGCTTGCCTGTGATGCGGCATTGCTTTCTTTATATCCGGCACGAATAGCTGCCTGTGTTCCGTTATAATCTTTAACATATTCTTTACAAAAAACAATTTGTTTCTTTTTTAATGCCAAACTATCCGCACCCTCCATTCTTAATAAAATTATCTATTTACAGACTTTAAAGCTTTGCGTGTGCACGAAGCACCTTGGCTTTTCTTGGCTTTTTTGCAAAAATAAAGAGCAACTGCCTGCTGCAATTACTCTGTTTCCTATATTTAAGAGCAGCAAGCGTTTCTGCCTGCTGCTGTGTTTCAATTTCTTTCAGTTTATATATTAGCATATATCTAATGGGAATTGTGGGAAACATATCTTTTAAGTTTCTTGCTTATGGTTGTTCTATCACAAAACATAGCATCACCTATTTGTTCATAGCCTTGTCCGCATATAAATTTACGCATAGCAATTTCGCGCACTTCATCGTCTTTGATGTGCGCTATGTATTTGTTAAGAGCAATAAATTTGTCCTTAACTCGTTTATACTCAGATTGTAATTCACAATCTAATTCATAGAGCTTAAGCCCTACGTTTTCCGTAGGGTTGCTTATCTTACCCGATTGTATAGATGGTCTTGTTGTATCAATTCCGCTAATATATGAAACGCCTGCATCGGATTCAAATATTTCAATTTGCCTTTTAAGTGTCCTGTACTGTTCAAGTTCTGCTATAGTCATCGTCTGCCTCCTTTGCCTGCTGCAAAGTTTATTTTTTTCTTTCAAAGTCTTTGCGAGTAATTGCGTGATAGCATTCTGTGCAGGAGCAATCTTTTTCCATTTTGGAACAATGATCACGATGTGCCATAATCTGTCGATTATAATATTTGCAGTGTTTACAATCCCTTGCTGTTATAAGCCAGTAGAAAAAACGGATAATTGGCTTTAATATGTATTGCCAAAACCACAGCACAAACTTGTAAATTAACTCAATTATTATCATTGTTATCACTCCAATCCAAAGCCTATCCGCAGTTTTCACAGTATTTTTGATTTTCATATAAATCGTTTTTACATTTAGGACATTCATAAAACGGAATTGTATAAATAGCTCTTTTAGAGGTTTGCTTTTCAACACATTCTGCTACAGTCAAACCGCTTTCGGTTTTATACTCATATAAAGCCTTGTTGATGCATTCCTGCATTTTTTCATCTTCAATTTTTATTTCAACTGCTATTTCCGACATGCTTATACCTCCTCGACATAACACCACGATTGCGGCGGGCGGGTTAATGGTCTAATATTGTTGCAACTGCAATCATAATCCCATTCATCAGCATTAACTCTTTGATATTTCCAATAAGGACAGTGTACTGACGGACAATCAAGATTGCATTTTGTTCCGAACCTACTCAAATCTTTCGGCTCATCATAGAATTTAAGGTCTGAGATGTGATAGCCGTATAAGGTTTTACCTTTGCCGTATTCCCACAACTGCTCCTGTGTTAAGCAAGTTAAAACTAAATCATCATCGGAAATATCATAAGAATTAGTTTCATTATCGAATACCCACTCTTGTATTTCATCACAAATGTATTCGCCGATAACTTTGCCATCTAATATAGGATAATCTCGACTTGTTAAATAATCTTTGTTGATTTTGAAATACTTTCTGACATCTTGTATTTCTAAATCAATGCACAAGCCCCAATCATATAAACTTTTAGGTTTTGTACAATATATGTAAGATTTAAAGGGAGATGAAATGTTAGGCTTTGTTTTCCTAACTTCATATCCTTTTCTGCCTATTGCAATATTTTCACAGTGAAAAGGTTTTATGCTTTGCATTATTGATAGTAGTATTGAATTCATTATTTACCCCTCCGATCTAAAAATTTGATTGTTTTAGGAGAAACTTCATCCACTTGACCATCTTCATATTCGACCAAACCAAGAGTATAAGCAATAATTCCTGCTGGTGCTGAACCAATAGTTAAGCCCGCTTCCACAGGCTTACTAAAATTAATCCACTTATGAAAAAAGGCTTGTTTTTCATTAACTAAGCAAGGACGAAGTTTATTTACTGCTTGGCTCATTCCTTAACCTCCTCATCCATTTTTGCTCCGCAAGCACCGCAATAATTTGAATAATTAGCATTTATCACATTGCAATTTGAGCAAATCGGAAATAATGATACTGATATATCTTTAATCCAATGAGCGTGAACAACAGGCTCATAGTCGAGAGTTGGTAACTCTCTTATTCTTCTTTCAATGTCAAGTAAAGTTCCATAATTTTTAGGAATATCTCTATTTTCCTTGATTTTTTCAATTATCAACAATACTTGGTCAGCATCAACCGGTCTTACTTCCGACATTTTCTTTCAACTCCATTTCTTTATTCTTCATAAACACAATCCAATGCGTTTTATTGAGCTTTCCGCTCTTATTTCCAAATAAGGGAGCATAGGGTGACAGTTTTAAAATTTCACTAACCAGCACATCTGTTTCGTTCCATTTGAAAACTAAAATACCGTTTGGCTTTAACACTCTGAAGCATTCACTAAATCCCTGTTTTAAATCATCTTTGTATGTATCGGGATTTAATCGGCCGTACTTTTTAGCAAGCCAAGATTTTTCGCCTACTTTAATTAGATGCGGAGGATCAAACACAACAAGCTGGAATACATTATCATCAAATGGAATATTGCGAAAATCTCCAATAACATTAGGCTTAACAATAAATTTTCGACCATCACAAAGAGTGTCTTCACATTCTCTGTTATCCATAAATATGGTTAATGGATTGTTTTTATCAAACCAAAACATACGACCACCGCAACAGGCATCTAAAATCAAATATTTAGTTTCCATCCTGCAACTCCTCCAGCCTTGCTTCGGCTTCTTCTTTTGTAAAGATTTCAGCAATAGGCACAATGATTCCACTATTATTTCGATAATCAAGACTTCTTTGATAAAATTCATTACAAATTTCAACAGGGTTACTTTCGCCATTGATTATTGGAGATAAAAATGCAAAATCGTTGTTTGCCATAATAAAAATATATCCCGCATAATCAACGGCTGCGAAGCCTTCATATTCCAAAACATAAACTGTATCTCCTGTTTTATAAGGCAGTTCAATCAAAGTGCCGTTTTCGAGTTTGTCCTCAAGCTCGCCAAGCCTGTCAAAACACTTTTGAATGGGGCAACCTTCACAATCGTCATATATATTGTCGCATACCTCTTCACAACTATCACAATTAATTGCTTTACCATTTCTGTCGATAGTGCAGCATTCTTTCGGAACAAAAGCTCCGTCATATTTGATTGTTAATCTTTCTTTACAATTCATATAATCAAGCCTTTCTTCTGTAATCATTTTTACTATCTTCAACAATATAGGAACTTTCTACTATTCTTGAAAATAATCTATTATCAACATCTGAAGCATCCATTATAGCTTCTTTAGTATGATTAGTTGTTATGATGGTAGGTTTGCCTCTTTTTACTCTACCATCAATTATATAAAACAAGAGTTCATTTCCATATTCTTTGCAGGTTTCAAGATTAAGATCATCAATAATCAAGATTGAACAGCTTATAAGTGTTTCCATCATTTCAAAACGCTCATTAATATCACAAAAAGCAATTTCCTGTTGCATTTTGAACAACACTTTAAACTCTCTTTGCAATAAAGCATTCGCTAAACATATTGCTGCAATAGTTTTTCCCGCTCCGGCTTTTCCACACAAAACAAGACCTTTACCATTAGCATACATTTCAGCAAATTTCTTTTCATATTCCTTCGCCGTTCTTATATGCTTATTTTCTTTGTACTTATCAAATGTTTCTGTACGCATTTTTGGAACTGGAAAACATTCTATCTGATTTTTTCTGATTGCAGCTTGTCTGTCTTTATCCTTTTCGGCTTTTGCCAGACCTTTGTGATAATCTCTTTGACATTTACAGGGAACACCGACTAAGCCCAAATCAATTCTTTTGTTTTTTGGGGGAACAAGATTCATAACCGCATTATGTACCTCTTCAGCAGAAAGCGTCTGATGATTTATGGCATAATTCTCTTCAAGCTGCAGTTGTTCTTCATACGAATAGAGAGAGCGAAATATAAGCGTTTGCTTTTGCTCCTTGCATTGCTTACAGTGCAGCATACTGTAGCCGTAAATATCTTTATAAAAATCACCATCATTATATACACCGTATTCTGAATTTTGCCTTGCCATCGCACGGCGCATTACATCATCAAACATACTCATAGCTTAATACTGCACCCTCCTTTTCTTTTGCTTCTGATTCAAATAACCTTCAAACTTATTGCTGAATAATGTTTCAGGTCTTAAATATTTTTCGTATTCAGTTACTTTCCAATCAGCAATTTTATTATCAATTACTTTCTGAAAATCCTTCAGAACAAAGCCTTCATTACACCGTGCATCAATCAATGACCTTGTTTTTGGCGTATTAGCCTTGTAATTTGAGCCTGTTTTTTCGTTCAGATACGCCACAACCGAACTATATATATTTTGTTTGTCATTGTTTACATTGTTATCATTGTTATCATTGTTGTTTGTTGTTATTTGATTGTTACCTGATTGTTGATTGTTTGTTATTTGATTGTTATTTGATTGTTGATAAACAAATATTTCGTCATTGTCAATATCCTGATATTTGGCATAATTACATATGGTTACAAGTGTATATTTGTTTGTTGTTTGTTTGTTAATCTCACCTGTTTTTTCAAGTTTTTTTAAAGCTGTTTTAACCTGCTGAACCGAGAGCTTATTTCGCTCTGAAATCTTGTTTACAGAGGTTACCAAAGAGCCCTTTTTTATCAGCTTATCGTGCCACATATTGTCTTTATGATTAGCAAAAAGCAATAAATCCAAAAACACTGCTTTAACAACAACATCATCATACCATTGCCAATCAGTCATTTTTCTATGAATAGTAATCCAACCTTGCATAAATCATCCCTGCTTTCTTAATACATCAAGTGAGCAGATTATATGCAATATTGTTGTATATTTCTCTGTTGATGCGTCTTTAAATTCTTTCTGCATTTTGTCGCAGAATTTTTCAAACTGCTTGTCGGTTAAATTCATAGCTTTATCTAAAAACTCAGTAGCTTTGATTATTTTTTCATTACTCATTGTTTATTGCCCCCTTAAGTTTGTCTATGTAAGTATTTAATTGGGTTTCAATTTCTGATATAGACTTATCGACTTGACACATATAATCTAATGCTATATTAGCCATAGTTACTATGTTAGGAAAGTTAAATAATATCCAGCAATCCTCTTTGCTTTCGTCTGCATCATTTAGTAATGAGCAAAGCATAAATTTAGCCCTATCAGCAAATAAACTTAATTCAAGTATGTTATCACTTATGCGGTTAAGCTTTGTTATGTCATTATTCTTTTTTGCCATTATAAAAATCTCCTTATTGATTATTCTGCTTTACTGTGTTATAATCAAAGGCGGTGGAAGTAAGACTTTCCGCTCGCCTTTTGGTGTGTTTAGTGAGTAGTGTGTTTGTGTGAGCTACTCACTATTTTTTATTTTGTTTTTGCTTCTCTGATTATTTCAGAAGCATCTTCAATACTTTTCGCCTTGCTCTCAACAAGCTGTGCTAAAGTTTCAAGAAAAGCATTGAATTCTGCATTTGTCATACCTTCTGTCATTTCCTCACTTCCTTTCATAAGAGGTTTCCCTCTGCCTTACAATCAAAGTATAACACTGTTAACAGTATATTTCAATTGACACATCCAACAAAGTTAACAGTATATTTTTGTGCATTTTTACACTGTTAACCCATTTTTAATTATGATATAATATAAATAACGAATTATTTTATAAGGAGGTTTTATATGTCAGTAACTGATGCCCAAAAGAAAGCAAATCGAAAATGGGATAAAACAAATATGATTACAATAGGTTGTAAGCTATATCGCAATGAAGCGGAATTATTTAAGGAATATGCTGCTTCTCAAGGAAAAACTGCAAACACCATTCTGAAAGAATATGTAAAAAGCTGTAATGACAAATACATAAAAGACTCAAATAATGAAGAGCAGACTTGACAGTCTGCTTTTTTTATTCACCTCAACACATACTGTCCCAACACAAATCGGCAGATTGTATATATCTCTTTGCCCATATTCTGCTTTGATAAAAACTTAATTTTCAGATCATATTCAATCTCGATTTTATGCAGCATACTCCAAAATGCTTTTTCTGAATAGTTATTCGGATAATTATGAGAGAGTATCCCTTCCCAGCCATCGGGCTGTTCCACTAAAAGGTACTTGTGCGGCTTATTTCGGGCTCTTTTAAGCTCTCTGAGAAAAGCATCATCATAGATTGAAAACTCCTTTTTCAGCCGCTCTATATCCTTTTTGAAGCCAACAGGCTTGTCCTGTTTCAGCTTTCTGATAACCTCGTTGACAAACGGCTCTGTTTTCTTGTTTCCGTACAAGGAATGTGCAAGCTCCTCAAGGCTGTTTTTTCGTTCAATAAACAACTCATCGGTAAAATATGTATCAACAGGAAAGCCAAGCTGAGGGCAGGCTTTAATCATAAAGCCGTAATCACCCTCGCCTATTGCCTTTTGCCTGTAATGGATACCCTGCTCATCAAAGAAATCAAGAATATGTGCATTTACCTGTTCGTTCGTCTGGCACAGAATAACCATATTTGAAAGCAATTCTTCATACTGCTTTTTTGTATAATACTGTTTCATTGCTTAGTTCCACGGCAAATCATCGTCATCATCGTCCGAGATTTCCTCAAAGCTGCCTGAAGCATTATCATTTGACGGTATAAGCGCTTTGAACTTCGGAACAGTAAAATTCCCTGCTCTGATATCATCAAGAGATAAAATATCAGCAACATATATGCGTTCCTTGACCTCGCCGTTATTACCTACATATTCCTCATAGCTAAGAACAAGACCGATTGTTTTGCCTCTGAGTTTCTTCTCGTCATTATCGAACTTATAATTCGGATTTGATGCTTCAACTGCATTAAGAAATTTTTTAAAGAAGCCTCGGGCGCTTTCTTTATATGATCTGATAAAGCTTCCGCCCCAGAAGCCTTTACGATCATATAAATCTCTGTAATATCCCTTGAGGTCGCCCTCAATAATGTCAAATTCAAGCTTAAGATATTCTTTCTGTTCGTTATCTTCGACTGCTGTAATACCGCAGACATAACCGCCTGCCTCTATTTTTTTAAAGCTTTCTGCTGCTTCAACGTTTGTCCAATCAATATTTTTCATAGTGTTAATCTCCTTTAAAATTCATAATATTCTCTTATTTTTGTATCAACGAATTTCAGATCGTTGTCTATCTCAAAATCAAACATTTCCATCGGCGATTTTGCCGTTGTAAAGCCGTCTGACTGCGTTACAAACTTATGTGTTTTGCCATCTGTTTCACATAGCAGAACGATACTGAACAAACCCTCCAGCGTAAGCTGATTATCAAGCATTTTGCCTTGTGTTTTAGCTTTGATATTGCCGCTTTCTGTTCGTTCAATATGGTGCAGAAAATATACAATACAATCCTCAGGCGTGTCTCTGATAACAAGCTGAATCAGATCATAAAACTGCTTTGCACAGTCTGTAAACTTTGTATAGCCTACCTCCTTGGCTCTGTTGAACATTTCAAATGCCATAAGGTATTGGCTGTCATCAATTGCATAGGCTTTGAATTCAGCCTTTTGTAAGGCCTTATCAATCTGCTTGTATGTTGCATTATCAAGTTTGGTAAGCTTTCTGCGAAACGGCAACGGCTTTGATGCAACATTAAGTATGCCTATTTCATCAGGCTCAAAATTTCTTAGGCTTGCGGATTTGCCTGAACCGCTTTCACCCATAATTAATACCGGAATTCCCATTTTAATTATCCTTTCCTTTCTATTTCAACAATCGGGCAGAAGGCTGCCCTTTCAACAAACGGATTTGCTATAATCTGATGCGTAGGGGTTATTCTGCAGCGAAAGCGTTCAAGCTCCTTTTCTGCATAACAGAATCTGCAATACTGACAGGTTTCCTTCCCTTCAGGAAAGAAAATATCAACCACTGCATGCCCTTTGCTGAACCGTTTTACGCCGTTCGGAAAATCCTTTAACATTGCTTTACCTCCTGCTTTTTCTCAACCCAATCAAGATAATGTGACAAATCATTTTTAACGAATTCCGAAAGAAGCTCCCGTCTGCCGTTTGCGTTAAGCTTAATATCTTCAAGCACCTTGTATTTGCAAAGCAGCATTAAATCCGTGCTTTTCCTCTTGTCCTCTGCACTGTAGCAGTAGTCGACGAAGAACTCATGCTCAAGTGTCGGCTTCAGAAAGCCGCTGCTGTGGTCTTCTATGTACTGAAGCATCAGTTCTGTGTCAGTGGTAACATGATCTATACATTCACTGCACCAGCCGTATTCAAGCTCGTCATATTCCGCTTCATCGCCGCAATACGCACATCTGCATTCACTCATTCTGCAACCTCCACAAACTCACCGTTTTCAAGTTTATAAAAGGTATCTTCTTTGATAATTTCACCATCTACTTGAACAGATTTTACACATACAGGAATATTTGCATTTTCCTCTTTATTCCATTCCCATTCGGAAAGAGTTATCCAGCTACCTTTTTTTGCTTTAACTGCACAATTATGTCCGGCACAACAAATAACAGAATGTTTACCACTACTGCCAATTCGAGCGTAATTACCACTACTGCCGATTCGAGCGTAATAACCACTACTGCCGATTCGAGCGTCATCACCACTACTGC
>JAIDJS010000317.1 GCA_029052085.1 Eubacterium sp. | reverse complement strand
ATCTCCGATTTTCCAAAAAGTATTATAGTTCCTACAGAAAGCAAAAACGTTCCTGCACCAAAAGATTCAATCAGATGAAGCGGTATCGGAAAAGCAACATCAAACAAACTGCTTTTCAGAACATCATATCCGTGAAAAACTATAAAAAACAACAACGCAGTAAGTACGCCAGAAGCAATAATAGATATTGAAACAAATTTAAAATAAACCTTTCTTTTTGTACTCCGCCTTAAACTCATCGTCTTTCATCAACATTCTTTTTTCTTTCCTTCTTCAACATTTTTAAATTCCTTTTTCATCAAAATTGCATTTTCCGTTGGGTTGCTGTAATAATTTTTACGAACGCCCGTATCAGCAAAGCCAAGCGACTGATAAAGCCTTATCGCAGGCGCATTGCTTTCACGGACATCCAGAAAAACCGCATCCGTTTCATTTACCTCAAAGCTTTTTAAAAGCAGCTTTTCGGCAATACCCTGCCGCCTGTATTCAGGCAAAACGGCTACACGGATTATGTCCGCTTCGCCGCAGACAACATAAAGCATTGCATAGCCAACTGCTCTTTCCTTCTCTACAGCAACATAAATATGAGAACAGTCGTTTTTCAGTTCTTCCTCAATAACCTTTTCATTCCAGGGATTGGAAAAACAGTTTTTCTCAATTTCAGCAACATCAGAAACATATTCAATTGAAAATTCCTTAATTTCCATATTCTTATCCTAAATGATTATTATAAATTAATGTGCCTCATACCAAGTGCGCCCAATCTTTCCGTCTGCAAGCAATCTTACCTTCATATTGCATGCGTTTTCCATTTCTTCAGTTACAATTACCAGTGCCTTTTCAGCTTCTCCTTCAGGCGCTTCAACAATAAGTTCATCATGCACCTGAAGAATCAGACGGGACTGCAGTTTTTCCTTTTCAAGCCTTTCTGCAACCTTAACCATAGCTATTTTAATAATATCAGCAGCCGTACCCTGAATCGGCATATTCCTTGCAACGCGCTCGCCGAAGGCACGGAGCATATGATTGCTTGATGCAAGCTCCGGAAGATAGCGGCGGCGTTTGAACAGCGTTTCCGAATAGCCTTTATCCTTTGCAATTTCAATCATTCTGTTCATATAGGAAGCAACACCGCCGAAATGATTCAAATAGCCGTCTATATATTCCTTTGCTTCCTTGTTTGATACACCGATATCCTTTGCAAGACTGAATGCACCGATACCGTAAACAATACCGAAGTTAACCGCCTTTGCCCTTGAACGCATAGTCGGAGTAACCATTTCAAGCGGAAGCCCAAATACCTGTGACGCCGTTGTTCTGTGAATATCCTCGCCGCTGTTGAATGCCTCTATCATATTTTCATCATCAGCCAAATCCGCAAGCACGCGAAGTTCAATCTGGCTATAGTCTGCATCAATAAGCACTGCGCCGTCTTTTGCACGGAAGAATTTTCTCATCTCTCTGCCAAGCTCTGTTCTGATTGGAATATTCTGTAAATTCGGCTCAAGCGAGGAAATTCTGCCTGTTCTTGTTTCCACCTGATTAAATGAGGTATGAATTCTGCCATCCTCAGCGATAACCTTAATCAGCCCGTCACAGTAGGTTGATTTCAGCTTTGAAAGACTTCTGTATTCAAGAATACGGGAAACCACCGGATAATCAGGCGCAAGCTCCTCCAGAATTTCCGCCTTTGTTGAATATCCGCTTTTTGTTTTTTTCTTGCAGGGGATTCCCATTTCCTCAAACAGGATAACTCCCAGCTGCTTCGGAGAATTAATATTGAATTCATGACCGACGAAGCTATAGATTTCCGCCGTAAGCTCCTTAATTCTTTCAGACAGCCTTTTACCGAAATCCGCTATACCCTCTTTATCAATCTCAAAACCTGCTATTTCCATTTTACCGAGAACCCTTGCAAGCGGAAGCTCAATATCGGTTAAAAGCTTTGTCTGTTCTGCTTCTTCAAGCAAAATATTTGTTTTTTCAAAAAGCGGCTTTAAAACAGCGGCAAAGGATACTGCCTGTTCCGCAGCGCCCATTTCATTCTGATATTCAGGAACAGAAATACCATATTCAAGGCACAAATGATCTATATCATAATTTGTATCCGACGGACGCAGAAGATAAGCTGAAAGCATTAAATCGCCGCAAACCTGATTGCAGTTTATATCCATTTTTGCGGCCAGACGATGAAGTTCCTTTGTGTTATAGCTGAATTTTTTAACATCACTTTCAAAAAACACCTTGATAAAATCGCCGAATTCCTCGCAATAAGACGGCATAACAACGATTTCATCACCGAATGCAAAATAAACATCGCAAATGCTTCCGTCTATACAATCAGCATAAAAGTAAGCATCATTATGTTCAATTTTTTCAAGCAAATCCTTTGCCGAAGTGCAGATTTGTTTTGTAATCTCTCTTGGCTTTTCTTCCATTTTTTCAACCTTGGCATCATTTCTGTTTAAGCCGAATTTGTCAATAAGGCTGAAAAGCTCAAGCCTTGCAAATTCAGCAGCAGCAAGTGCTTTATCTCCATCAGCCACAATATATGCAGACGCATTTTTATCTATCGGAGCATCGGTGCGTATTGTTCCTAAATCAAGAGAAAGATATGCTTTTTCCTTGTCATTCCGAAGCTTTTCACGAACGCCCTTTTTAATATCGAGTTCATCAAGCTTATCATAAATAGAATCAATATTTTTAAATCTTTGAATTAAATCAAGCGCCGTTTTTGCACCAACACCTGCTACGCCGGGGATATTATCACTTGAATCCCCCTGCAAAGCCTTAACCTGAATCAGCT
>JAIDJS010000316.1 GCA_029052085.1 Eubacterium sp. | reverse complement strand
CACCAGCTGCTACGGTCTAACTGGCGATGTAATCTATTTACATGGATGTGAATTCGGAGAAAACGGAACAAATCCTGAAATTGTTATATTCAAAAAAAGATAATCATAAACACAAAATTTTAAAGATTTATATTGAGGTAATACTCTATGCCATGGTATTTTATTGTTGATACATATATTGATGATCAAAAGGGACGCGGGGAATATGATGATTATATTAACCTTGTTAAGCCTATTGTGGAAAAATATGGCGGTACCTATCTTGTAAGAACAGAAAATCTGTGCAGCCTACACAGTAAAAGAAACCCGGACCGCATTATTGTAATTAAATTCAATACCAGAGAAGATTTAGATGTCTGTTTTTCCTCTGATGAGTATAAGGCTATTATGTCAAAACGCATCAATAGTGTTGACAGCAGAGCTGTTATCGTGGAGGGATTGGATTAATCATTTCATTTTGAGGAGTTAGTATAATGGAATCAGAAGAAATATTAAATTATTGTCTTGAGCATTTAGGAGGCACTGTTTTAGTAAACAGTTGGGGAGAAAAAGGAATATTCTATAATCCCGATAATAAATTGAAGCGTGGCATTTATATTCTGACGGTCAAGGAAAAAGACGGCGATAATGACAAAGGCTCGTTCCTTGACAGAGATGGCATATACCGCGTGAATTTAGGTATTCGTAAGCAAACTTTCATTAAAATGTTCGGCAAGGTACCTAAGCGTCCCGCAAAAGGATGCGTAGTAGATCTGAAGTATGATTTTACTGAAACAGACAAAATGATTCCCCACCCGGTTTACGCCTGGATGAGTTGGATATGTATACTGAACCCAGGCAACGAAACCTTTGAAAAATTAAAGCCGCTTATCACGGAAGCATATGAATATGCAAAGGAAAAATATGAAAAAAAGAAATTATAAGTAAAACACCTTTTAATTAACGGAGGTAAACACTATGAAAAAATTTGTTGGTATTATATCTGTATTATTATGTATTGCGCTTCTTTGCTCCTGTTCAAAAATCGAAACAGATACGGCAGCAATGGAATTGAGCAATGCCAATGCAACGGAAACCACCAAAAAGATTTATTCTTATATTTGTGATACTTATGAAAACGGCATAATATCCGCGCAGCAGGAATCAACCTGGATGGGAAGCAGTGAATATGAAATGGATTACATATATGATACCACCGGCAAACTGCCCGCAATGCGCGGACTTGATTTTATGGATGATGATTTTGACGGCGTTGTTCAGCGCTCCATAGATTGGTGGAACAAAGGCGGACTTGTTACAATTTGCTGGCACTGCGGTTCCGATTTTGCAGACAGTTATGATGAATGTATAAACGATAAAATGGATAATTGGGATTTGATTCTTACTGAAGGAACACCCGAAAACAAAGAATTCATTAAAAATATGGATAAAGCAGGAAACGCTCTGCTTAAGCTTCAGGAAGAGGGCGTAACTGTTCTTTGGAGACCTTTTCACGAATTTGACGGAAAATGGTTCTGGTGGGGCAAAGGCGGCGCTGATTATTTTAAAAAGCTTTGGATTATGATGTATAACCATTTTTCAAATGATTTGGGCTTAAATAATCTTATCTGGGTTTTGGGCTATTCCCATAACGGAAAAAATGTTTCCAAATGGTATCCGGGAGATGAATACTGCGATATTGTAGGCGCAGACAGCTATGAGGTATCAGAAAACGGAGCCGAATCAAGATTGTTCCGTAAAGTAAAAAATGCTACGCAAGGCAGAAAGCCTTTATGCTTTCATGAATGCGGGCTGATTCCTACCGAAGAACAGTTAAAAGAAACGCCGTGGTGCTCCTTTATGGCATGGCATACAGAATATCTTACAGATACAAATACCATGAAGCATCTAAAAGAAATCTATAACAGTGATTATGTAATCACACTGGATGAGCTTCCGAGCTTTGTATAAAACAAAAAGACTTTTGAGGTAAAAAATGAAAAACACATATAAAATTATCGACGAAAAGAATTGGGACAGAGCAATGCACTGTGCTGTTTTCAGAAACAGTATTGAACCTGCCTTCTGTGTAACCTTTGAGGTAGATGTTACAAATTTTCAAAATAAAATAAAAAAGCAGAATTTATCTTTTACACTGGCTATGGTATATGCTGTATGCAAATGCGCAAACGAAACAGAGGCATTCAGATACCGTTTTTCAGACGGCAGAGTTATTCTATTTGATAAAATTGACACAGCCTTTACTTATCTGAATAAAGAAACGGAACTCTTTAAGGTTGTAAATGTTCCTATGGCAGATACTCTTGAGGAATATGTAAAGCAGGCAGCAAAAGCTGCAAATGAGCAGAAGGAATATTTTACCGGACCGCTTGGAAACGATGTTTTTCAATGCTCCCCTTTGCCGTTTCTGACCTACACCCACATTTCCCATACAAACTCGGGTAAAAAAGATAATGCAACCCCTTTATTTGATTGGGGAAAATACTATAAAAAAGACAACAAGCTTGTTATGCCGGTATCTGTTCAGGCGCACCATTCATTTGTTGACGGGATACATATCGGCAGATTTGCAGAAAAATTGCAGGATTATTTGAATCAATATGGAAATTAAAAAGATTAAAGAAAATAAAAAGCAATTCCTCCCGTTGTTACTATTGGCAGACGAACAGGAGGATATGATAGACCGCTATATTGATAAAGGCACAATGTATGTTTTGGACGACAATGGTATCAAATGCGAATGTGTAGTTACAAACGAAGGAAACGGAATTCTTGAAATTAAAAACATTGCCACCGAACCGGATTTTCAGGGCAACGGCTATGGAAAAATACTGATTGACTTTTTAGCAGAAAAATACAAGAAACAATATTCTGTTCTGCAGGTTGGAACAGGTGACAGTCCATTAACCGTGCCATTTTATCAAAAGTGCGGTTTTATCCGCTCACACCGCATTGAAAACTTCTTTACCGATCATTACGATCATCCGATTTATGAATGCGGCGTTTTATTAAAAGATATGATTTATTTGCAAAGAAAACTGCAGGATTAGGAGAAAATATGATTAGAAAATTTACAGATACAGATATAAATGCCGTTGCTGAAATCTGGCTTTCCACCAATATAGAAGCGCATTATTTTATCCCACCGCAATATTGGCAAAACCATTTTGAAGCCGTTAAAGCAATGCTTTTGCAGGCAGAGATTTATGTTTATGAAGAGGCTGACAGAATACAAGGATTTATCGGTCTGGACAATAACTATATTGCAGGAATTTTTGTTTGTACTGATGCTCAATCCAAGGGCATCGGCAGACAGCTTTTGGATTATGTAAAAACAATCAAGCCTGAATTAAGTCTTCATGTATACAAAAAGAATACCCGTGCGGTTAAGTTTTACCAGAGAGAGGATTTCAGAATATCCGCTGAAAACATTGATAAAGACACAAACGAAGCAGAATATGAAATGATATGGCAAAAGCAGTCTGAACTGTTTATCGGAGAATAACTTATGATTATATTAATTGCAGGTACATCACATACAGGCAAAACCAATTTATCGCAAAAGCTTTTAGAAAAATATAAATATCCGTATTTATCCATAGATCATTTGAAAATGGGGCTGATCAGAAGCGGCAATACGGATTTAACGCCTGAGTCCGATGATAATGCCTTAACAGCCTATCTGTGGAACATTGTTAAAGAAATCATTAAAACAGCAATAGAAAACAATCAAAATCTTATTATTGAGGGGTGTTATATTCCCTTTAACTGGAGCAAAGATTTTGAGAAAGAATATTTAAAAGAAATTCAGTATTATTGCCTTATTATGAGCAAGGAATATATCGAAAATCATTTCAGCGATATAAAGAATTTTGCAAACGTAATTGAAAACCGTGGGGACGATTCTTGGTGTACTAAAGAAATGCTTCTGCAGGATAATATTTACAATCTTGAAATGTGCAAAAAGCACGGCTGTAAATATATTTTGATTGATGATAGCTATGAAGTAAATATAGAATTATAGGCTTTTTCGTTTCAGTTTCAAATATAATACTGTCTTTTATTGCGGCAATAAAGCCGCTATCTGATAGATAATAAAGCAAAGGTGGTGGCTTATTATGCTCAACACCTTTGCTTTATTTAAACCCATTCTGCCCTGACCAAAACTCAGGTTGCATTCACAGCGTCGGTTTATCTGCTATGATAAGTTTAATTTGAACTTTTATATCAATCTGTTCTGTGCTATAATACTAACAGAAATGTGTATCACAACTTTTTCAAAGTGACATTTTGGCACCTTGAATATGGAGATTGAGATGAATAATGTGATTATAAGAAAAGTAAATCCAAGCGACAGCCGAAAAGAAATAAGCAATATTTATGAGCAAAGCTGGAAATATGCGTACAAGGGTATTATTCCGCAGGAATATTTAGATAGTATTCCAAAAGGTCAATGGTGCGGTATGATTGATAATCCTAATTGGCATACTCTTGTTATGCTTGACAGGGATAAAATAATCGGTACATCAAGCTATTGTAAATCACGCTTTGAGGATGATAAGGATTGGGGCGAAATTATATCAATCTATTTTCTGCCTGAATATATAGGCAAAGGCTATGGCAAAGCCTTGATTGAACAGACTGTTGAAGAATTAGAAGCAATGGGTTTCAAACAGATTTTTCTTTGGGTGCTTGAGGATAACCACAGAGCAAGGCATTTTTATGAAAAATGCAGTTTTAAAAGCAGCGGTAAATATATGAATAATATTATAGGCGGTAAGCAGCTGCGTGAATTACAGTATACTTATTTTGCCGATTAAAGTTGAGAAAGGAATAATAATGGCTTTTGATTACAAGAAAGAATACAAGGAATTTTATATGCCGAAGAAGAAACCAAGTATTGTTGAAATTCCGAAAATGAATTACATTGCAGTCAGAGGAAAAGGCAATCCGAATGATGAAAACAGTGAATATAAAGACAGTATCGGCTTGCTGTATGCGATTGCCTTTACTATCAAAATGAGTTATAAAGGCACGCATAAAATTGATGGCTATTTTGAATATGTTGTGCCTCCGCTTGAGGGCTTCTGGTGGCAGGAAAATACGCAGGGCTTGGACTATAACAGAAAAGAAGATATGAATTTTATTTCTGTTATCAGACTACCGGATTTTGTAACAAAAGATGATTTTAAGTGGGCTGTTGATGAGGCAACAAAAAAGAAAAAGCAGGATTTCTCAAAAGTTGAATTTTTAACTTATGATGAGGGTATTTGCGTTCAGTGTATGCACATCGGCTCTTATGATAATGAGCCTGAAACAGTTGATTGGATGCACAGATATATGAAAGAAAACGGATATGAATTGGATATAACCGACAGCAGACTTCATCACGAAATATATTTGAGTGACCCAAGAAGATGTGATGAAAGCAAGCTGAAAACAGTAGTCAGACATCCGATAAAAAAAATGGATAGCTAAAACGAACTAAGGAAACCAATGATTATGGAATTAAGAAGATACAAAGCCGGTGACGCACAGATAATCGTAAAGTGGCTGAAAAATGAATATGCCTTTCGCCAATGGAGTGCGGACAGATATGAGAATTATCCTATAACCGCCGATGATATGAACAATTATTATGCAAAGTATAGTAATGATGCGTTGTATAAATTAACTACGGTTGACAAAGATGAAATTATCGGTCATCTTACGATACGCTTTATTGATGATGCAAAAAAGATTGCGCGACTTGGTTTTGTTATTGTTGATGATACAAAAAGAGGAAAGGGCTATGGAAAACAGCTTGTTTCATCTGCTTTAAAATATGCCTTTGAGGAATTAAAGGCTGATAAAGTAACGTTAGGTGTTTTTGAAAACAATACCCCTGCTATTCATTGTTATCTGTCCTGCGGGTTTAACAGCGTTGAAAAAGAAACCATTGAAAGCTACCCATGTATGGGTGAAACATGGAATTGTATTGAAATGGAAGTAATCCGATAAATTGTAATTTGTTCAAAGGCAGTATGTGAAAAATGGAGAAAATGAAAGATTTATTTATTAAACTTAAAACCAAGTTTATAAAGTTTTGCAAATGGATATGGAAGGAATGCAAAGATTGGAAAACAGTTGCTATTTTTGCAATTGTTGTAGTTGTTATGTATTCGCCCGTTTGGGGCGGATATTTGTGCCACGCTCTGTTTCACTGGAAATGGTGCAGCGTGATGGCAACAGCTTATCTTGCATTCTGGGCAGGTCCGTTCACACCTTTTTTCCCGATGTGTATTGCGATTACCTTGGGTATTCGGCGGATTGTTGATAAGGCAAAAGGAAAAGATCGGGTTACTCATAATTCAAATGAGCAAGATATGCAAAAAAGCTTTATTCATAAGCTCAAAGAATTTTCAATGAATAATAATCATATTGAATGCGCTATCATTGTTGGGTCTTATGCAAGAGGAACAAACACGGAAAATTCTGATTTGGATATATGCCTTATTACAACCAATAAAAAAGAAATGATTGAAAATCCCGATTTTGTTAAGCAGTTCGGAACATTTTCTAAAATGCAGACAGAATATTATGGAGCATGTACTTCCATCAGAGTTTGGTATGAAAACAGTTTAGAAGCAGAATTCGGTATTGTTGAACCCTCTTGGATTCGTCTGCCATTGGATAACGGAACACATAAAGTTTTAAGCGACGGATACAAGGTTATTGTTGATAAGAAAAATTATTTTCAGAATTTAAAATTTTAACAAATTAAAAATTAATGCAGTTTACAGTAATTTGAAAGCGAAATGTATATTATGGAAAATGTAAAAAAAGAAGAGCTGGAAGAATTAGTTGGGATTGATAAAGCCAATGTTTTTTATGATATTGTCAGCGAAATAACAAAACGTTATGATATGGAGCAAATATGGAATAACGGCGGCAAAAAATGGACTTATGAATATAAGTTCAGAAAAAGCGGAAAAACGTTATGTGCATTTTATTTCAAAGAGAGTACATTAGGTTTTATGATTATCTTTGGTAAAAATGAAAGAGCTAAAGTTGAAGAAATAAGAAATGAGCTTTCATCCGATGTATTGGAAACCTATGATAATGCACAAATATTTCATGATGGAAAATGGGTTATGTTTGATATAACAAACAATTCAATAACAGAAGATTTAATGAGATTACTGTTTTTAAAGAAAAAACCAAACAGAAAATAATACAAATTATAATTCAGGAGTGTGATGGTATGGCAATGTGGAATCCATGGCGCGGATGTAAAAAATGCAGTGACGGCTGTCTGCATTGCTACATTCACAAGGGTGATGCAAAACGAAATGTGGATACAAACAAAATTGTGAAAACAAAAGATTTTGATAAGCCCGTTCAAAGACTGAAAAACGGAAATTATAAAATGAAACCGGGTATTGTTTATTTATGCTTTTCCTCTGATTTCCTTATTGAAGAAGCAGATGCCTGGCGTGACGACTGTTGGAAAATGATGAGGGAGAGGCAGGATTGCACCTTTTTATTCCTGACAAAAAGAATAGACAGATTTATAAACTGTATTCCTGATGATTGGGCTGACGGATACGATAATGTGATTGTCTGCTGTACGGTTGAAAACCAGAAAAATGCCGATTATAAACTGGATATATTTAAGAACTTGCCGATAAAACACAAATGTATCACGGCCCAGCCGCTGCTTGAAAATATAAATATTGAAAAGTATCTTGATGATGTAGAGTTAGTGGTTGTCGGCGGTGAATCAGACATAAACGCCAGACCTCTAAATTATGATTGGGTGCTGAATATACGGGAACAGTGTGTGCAAAACAATACAGATTTTGAATTCAGACAGTGCGGTACTTATTTTATAAAAGATTCTAAGAGATATACCTTACAGACTAAGGATTTGTGCAGACAGGCGAAACTGGCAAATATTGATTTTAAAAAGACGGATAAGTAAATCGTTAAGGAAATATGTATTATGCTGAAAGATTTGAGTTTAGAGGAATTATGGAATTTATTGCCCATTTATTTTGTTGCTAACAATGCAGCATTTGATACTCGTTTTTCGGACTAAAAAGCGACTTTGAATGTGCTGTTAGGTGATTATGTCAAAAGAATCAGCCATATCGGCAGCACAGCAATAAAAAATATTAAAACAAAACCTAT
>JAIDJS010000315.1 GCA_029052085.1 Eubacterium sp. | reverse complement strand
CACGTATGGAATATGTTTGATTTCGCATCCGATATGCGTGATGAGGGCGGCGTTAAGGGAATGAACAACAAAGGTCTTGTTACCTTTGACAGAAAAATAAAAAAAGACTCCTTCTTTGTATACAAGGCATACTGGAGCGATGAAAAATTCGTTCATCTCTGCGGCAGCAGATATGTGAACCGACCAACCGAGAAAACAGACATTAAGGTTTATTCAAACTGCGATGAAATAACACTTTATGTAAATGGCGAAGAAAGAGCAAAGGAAGCCTGCGATAAAATCGTTATTTTCAAGGACATTGCCCTTCAGACCGGAGAAAATACAATAAAAGCAGTCAGCAAAGAGTTATCCGATGAAATGATAATTAACAGAGTTCTTGAACCTGACGAAAGCTATGTTCTTAAAATCGGCGATGCAGGAAACAGCGGATCAAACTGGTTTGATACTCTTGAAGCAGACAACGAAGAGCCTCAGTTCCCCGAGGGATATTTTTCAATCAAGGATAAAATCGGCGATATCATGAAGGTACCTGAAGGCGAAAAATTCATTAACGAAATGATTGAAAAAATCACAACTGAAATGGGAATGAATATAAGCAAGGGTATGATGAATATGGCAAAGGGCTTTACAATTGAAAGAGTGTTTGATATGGCAGGAAGCAGAGTTCCCGAAAAGGTAAAGCCTTGGGTTAACAGCAAATTAAACAAAATCAAAAAGCAGTAAATGATAAAGCAAGAGCGGTTCAGTATGAACCGCTCTTATAATTTTAGTATATACCACTCAACACACTGCTGAATACAGAAATGACTATGCAATATAAAACATCATATCTACTTTCTCCTTCCTCCATGTTTCATTTTATAACAAATTAAAACAATTATTGTTATCAGAACGATACTGACACCTGATATAAAAAACCAAGTATTTACACCAACTTTTTCTGCAATAGGGCTGCTTAACAATAAACCAACCGGCATCGTTACAGATGAAATTAAGGTAAGCACCGAAAATGCCCGTCCCATTTTTTCCGGAACAACAGTTTCCTGGATATATGCCGTCAACGGAATAGAATGAACATTTCCCGATGCACCAAGACATATACAAGCAACAGCAAAGAAAAACCATCCAATAAATACAGGCGGTATTACACCACAAATTGCTGCTGAAACTCCTATACCAAATAATCCGATGAATGAAACCCGTATCTTTCTTTTAATTTTCAGCACACTTGAGAACAGCAATGAGGATGCCATCATTCCAACAGCAAAAGCCAGCTCCACAGCACTTCCATACATCGCAGACAGCTTAAAATAATCACTGGTCATCAATGGATAGAATGAAGACAGCGGCGCATAAAAGAACATACATAAAGCTTCTCCCAATACTAAATAAAAAAGCTTTTTATCCTCTTGAAAAACTTTTAAGCCCTCCTTGAATTGCAATACCATATTTCCGTTTTCCGATTGCCGTTTCTCTAACCCGGGAACCTTGACAACAGCTAATGCCACACTTGCAAGAACAGCCCCTATTAC
>JAIDJS010000314.1 GCA_029052085.1 Eubacterium sp. | reverse complement strand
TCTTGTGACTTAATGTTTTATAGCCAAGCTTTTCATACAGCATTACCGCAGGGAGAGAAGCATCCAAAACACTGCTTTCATATGTTTTCTTTATTTCGTTTTCAAGCTGTCTGATGATAAATGTACCATATCCTCTGCCCTGATACTGAGGCAAAACATAAACTCTTGTTATATGATTGGCAGACAGACTGCCTGTTCCTACCAAAATATCATTATCAAAAAGTGCATATACATTTTCGTTTTCCAAATCCTGTCCAATGTTATCCGAAGAATGAAGCGCACAGAAGAAATCAACAACCTCTTTTGGGTAATACCTTGAATATACCGCGTTTATTGTAAGCTGAACAAGATTGTAAATTTCGCTGCACAGCTTTTTATCAGCTTTAATGTATTTCATTCCGCAAACTCCAATGTATAATATTTAGCTTTAAAGGTTTCACTGCCGTCAAGCTTTGTATATTCACCGTAATGATGAAATTTCAGTCCGCATTTTTCCATAACCTTACCAGAACGGGGATTATCCACAGCATGGTCAGCACATATTTTATTTACGCCAAGCTGATTATGGGCAAAACTTATAATTGCTTTCATAGCTTCGGTACAGTAGCCCTTATGCCAATAATCATAGTGAATATTATATCCTATACCCCAGTAACCCTGCATTTCGACGTTCGGACCTATACTGCCGCTGCCGATTATTTTATTTTCGTCTTTCAACACAAATGCCCAAATCCATTCATCTTCATCATATGTTGATTTTAACCATTCAATAGTCTGGTTTATATCTGTATGTTTAGGATAGGACATATACTTTGCCACTCTTGGGTCACCTGCCCATTCAAAAGCTGCTTCTGCATCATCCACAGTAAGCGGTCTTAAAATCAACCTCTCTGTTTCCAAAACCGGTTCCTTGTCCATTCTATTACTCCTGTTCTGTTAATTTATTTAACTCATTCAACGTTATCCTCATAAACTTTTTCGCATATAATCGTCTTCCCAAAAACATAAGGCTATATTTTTTATATCTATAATAACACTCAACATATGCAATCAAACCCAGATAAACACGCATAAGATAAAGCCTTATCATTTCATTATTATTGAATGAAAGCTTATTATCAGCAACTGAATTATAACCATCTATCAAATACCTGTTTTTATGAACATCAAACGGCGGCATATAATCAAGATGAATAAAATCGCCCAAAGGATCTCCAAGCATTGTCCTTTCAAAATCAATCAGGGCTGAAAGCTTACCATCTTTAATGAAGATGTTACCCTGCCATAAGTCAAAATGAAGTATAGACGGAGTCTTTACCCCTTTCAGCACATACGAGTATTGATTTAGAATACCCTGTATTTCATCAAAATAAGGTATTTTACAATTAACCTTTTCAGCATCCTTAATAATGTTATCAACCATACTGAAATAGGCTTCCCGCCAAGTTCGTTTTAATCCGTTCTGAAGATAGCCAAATCCCAGATCGCATTTTAAATTATGGAATTCGGCAATGGCTTTACCG
>JAIDJS010000313.1 GCA_029052085.1 Eubacterium sp. | reverse complement strand
TTTTTACACTGACATTTTCATTCAGAGCAAGCAAATCGATTGCCAGAAAGCCTGCATTATGCCTGGTCATTTCGTATTTGGCACCCGGATTTCCAAGACCGGCAATAATGAAATCATAGCCGCCGTTATTCCATTGCTTCTTTCTATTCAGAAACATCTTCATTTTCCTTTTCTCTTACCGTAATTTTGATTTTATCTGCTCTTTTACCATCTGTTGAAACAACAACTGCATCCAGATTATCAAATGAAAAGCTATCATCAACCTCCGGGATTTTATCCGTTTGCAGCATAACCCAGCCGTTTACGGTTGAAACCTCATTTTCTTCAGCCGTAACATTGAAATATTCAAAGAAATCTTCAAGTGAGGACGAGCAGTCAACTATATATTCATTATCCGATATCCTTTCAATATCTACCGAAACCTCATCATGCTCATCCCAGATTTCGCCGACAAGTTCTTCCAGAATATCCTCAAGCGTAACAATACCCTCTGTGCCGCCGAATTCATCAACAACAACAGCAAGATGCGTTTTATTCTTCTGAAGAATTCTGAGAAGCTTTGAAATTTTGGTATCGGGAGAAACAGTCGGAACCGGCTTCAGAATCGTTCTGAGCGATTTTAAATTTCTATCCCTTGCTGCTTCAAAATCACGATGATGAATAAGCCCTACAATATGATCTATATCATCAATATAAACCGGCAGGCGGCTGAAATTGTTTTCCTTAAATACCTTTGAGATTTCAGAAAAGGACGCATATTTATCTATTGCCGCAACATCTATGCGAGGGGTTAAAATATCCGAAACATCAATATCATCAAATTCTATTGAGGAACGGATCAGCTTTGATTCGTTTTCATCAATTTCTCCGCCCGAATGTGCTTCGTTTACATAGGATTTCAGTTCTTCCTCCGTTACAGTTGAAACCTTGCTGATGCGAAATATTTTTGCTGTCAGCTTAGACCATGCCCTGAAAAACAGATTAAGCGGACTGAAAATAATAATAAAGAATTTCACTGCCGGTGCAACGGCAATTGCATAGCTTTCTGCCTTTTCCTTTGCAATCTGCTTTGGTGTAACCTCTCCGAAAATAAGAACAATGATTGTCATAACAACAGTTGACAGCGTTGTACCGAGCTGCTGACCGAAAAAGCCCGTAAAAACCAGCGTAGCAATAGAGGTGCACGCAATATTAACAAGATTGTTTCCGATTAATATTGAAGAAAGCACAACATCATATTCTTCGGAAAGTGCCAGCGCCCTTTCAATAGCCTTTTTTCTTTTTGAGGTTGAAGCCATAGCCTTAAGCTTAACCTTATTAAGTGATGAAAATGCCGTTTCAGCAGAAGAAAAAAATCCGCTGAAAATAACAAGCACCGCCATAATGATAATAAGCGGAACCGCATCGCTGTTCATAAAAAACAAACTCCTTTAAAATTCCAAAAATAATGCTTTAGGGGCATACCACTATGTGATATGCCCTTAATATTTTTAT
>JAIDJS010000312.1 GCA_029052085.1 Eubacterium sp. | reverse complement strand
GTCTGTTTCTACAATTCTTGATTCATCAGATAAAATTGATAAAATATTGAAAGAAAAAGGCTTAAAGGCTTAAATATGCTAAGTACAGTAAAAGGTCGGTTCATTGAACCGACCTTTTTGATTTATTAAATTTTATTCCTATTTGCCGATGAAAACAACGGATGATGCAATAAGGAACTGACCTGCATAATAAAGCAGATGATTGATAAAGATATGCGGCGCTTTATCCCAGCCTTTTCCGAAATAAGTAAAGCAAAGCACAACATCGGAAAGCAGGAACAGAACAGCACCAACTGCAAATACAATCATAGCAACCGTACCGGTAACAACAGCGGCAAGAATTGAAATAAAGGCAGTTGCAGCAAGGAATGATGAATAGACAATAACAATATTTCTGTATTTTTCGAAATCAAGCTTGAGCATTTTACCCGAAAGCGTATTAGCAACAGCAACAACAACCGCTGCAGCTGCACAGGCAAGAACCCACCACCATTTAAGCTGATTGTACCAGATAATTGCACCGCTGTAGAAAATATGACCTATTGCAAAAAAGATGAATCCCGAATTCAGATAAGCGTGGTTATCTTTCGGATAAACAAACTTTAAATCAAGTGTTACATCTCCGCAAAGACCGAGAATTCCGCCCATAATGATAAGAACACCGTATGAAGCAAGATTCGGATTAGCAATTACTCCCAAAACAGCTGTAAGCAAAAAACAAAGGCTTGATGCCATTTTGAAAAACAAATTCTTAACACTTGCTCCCTTTGAGCGTGAAAACAAAAATCCCGTTGTTACAATCAGCC
The DNA here is from genome assembly GCA_029052085.1 of Eubacterium sp. GTDB lineage: Bacteria > Bacillota > Clostridia > Oscillospirales > Acutalibacteraceae > Eubacterium_R. The sequence continues at coordinate 751 of JAIDJS010000312.1, read as the reverse complement.
CTGCGGCCAAGGTTAAATAATAAAACAGCATCGCTATCTCCTTAGTTTATAAAAAGTTTATATTTGATAAACACAGTATAGCATATAAGAAAGACAACTGCAAGCAATTATACAGAATAATTATGATTGTAATAACAATTTATGCCTTTTTACCCTTAAATATAACAGGATAAGCGGTATATCGGCAAGAAGCCACGCCACAGGACCTGCAAAGCAAACTGCCGCAAAACCGAAAAACCGTGCAAAGCAATATGCAACAAGAAGTCTTCCGACAAGCTCCCCTGCTCCTGCAATCGTATTGGCATAGGTAAAGCCGAGCCCTTGCAGCGTATTTCTGAAAACAAAAAGAAGCGAAACCAGACTGTAGCAGCCGCCGATTGTATAAAGATACTGCTTTGAATAATCGATTATTTCAGCAGATGGATTTTCAATAAACAACCTGACTATATACGGACCGGCAAGAATCAAAGCCGCACTGCAGATAATACATATAGCTAAATCAAGAGCCAATATTTTTCTAACCGATATAACAATCCGTCTGTAATTTCCTGCACCATAATTCTGTGCTACAAAGGTTGAATTTGCAACGCCGAGAGCGCTCATCGGTATATTGGTAATTTGTTCAACCTTGCCTGCGGCAGTGATTGCAGCAACGGCAGTTGAACCAAAGCTGTTTATAGCTGACTGCAAAATCATCGAACCGACAGATGTAATGGTAAACTGTAATGAAACCGGGATACCTAATTTAAGC
>JAIDJS010000311.1 GCA_029052085.1 Eubacterium sp. | reverse complement strand
ATCATTATACAAACTATTCAATACTTGAATTTTTGTAAAAGCATAATCATACCCTACATAGTCTAATTCACTATTAGTTCCTGTCAAAACAACAAAATCTCCTAATTCACTTAGATTATACGAAGTGAGGTTATTAGGATATTTTGAATACTCTGTTATTTCACTCACTGCTGTTTCACTGACCAATTCTGAATCTTGTGAAAAATCTATTGAAGAATCATTAGAATGATCTTCTTCATAGTTTTGAACTGAGCAGCCAGAAATACTAATTCCTATTAAAACAATCGCCAATACTCTTACAATTTTTTTCATGTTAAATCCTCCAATAAAATAAAAAATGCGTAGCAAAAGCTACGCATAAAAACGCAGCCCCTACTGTCGTCAAACAAAAATTCAAACATCCATTTAAAATGGTATGCAAAATTAGAGCGTGCATTTTTATCAGAAGATATAAATACACCCATTTCTAAATGGACAATATTGAATTTTTGTTTGACGGCTTTATTTTATCATCATTTATAGGATAAGTCAACAAATAAAATGCACAAATTAATATAAAACAACCCGAAAGCATGAATAAAATACTTTCGGGTTGTTTTATAAAAAATCACTTAAAGAAAAGTGGAAGCTTTTCAAGAAAGATTATATCATCTCTATCAGCTGCATCTCCCTCAGCAAGAGGAGCGGCGCAGGCAACTATGTTGCCGTTGAATGCTTCAACAACCTTTACGGCAGCCGCAAGCGACTCCCCTGTTGAAATAACATCATCCAGTACAAGAACACGCTTACCGCTGAGCAAATCGCCATCCTCATGGCCGAGATAGAGATACTGCTCTTTCTTCGTTGTTATAGAGCTTACGGAAACGGCAACAGGATTATCCATATAAACCTTAACGCCCTTACGGATAACTATGTATTTCTTTCCGCTTTGCTTACTCATTTCATAAGCAAGCGGAATACTTTTAGCCTCCGGAGTTACGATATAATCAAATGAGGGACATTTTTTAATAAGCTCCGCTGCGCATTTTTCCGTTAATTCAACATCACCGAAAAGGATAAACGCAGCAATATCAAGCTTATCACTAACCGGAAACTTCTGAAGCTCTCTTTCAATCCCTGCTATTTTCAGTTGATATGTGTTACTCATAAAATCTTCTCCCCTAATTCCGTTCCGCCAATTATGTGAAAATGAAGGTGCATAACTGTCTGCCCTGCATCAGCACCGCAGTTATTAATAATCCTATACGAATCAATACCCTGAGATTTTGCAATTTCAGGTATTTTTTCAAATATATGGGAAATATACTTGCTGTTTTCAGCATTCACTTCATTGACATTTTCAATATGCTGCTTCGGAACTACAAGAAAATGAACAGGTGCAACAGGATTGATATCCTTGAAAGCATAAATCATATCATTTTCATAAACTTTCGTGCTTGGAATATTTCCATTTATTATTTCACAAAACAAACACATAACAATCCCCTTATTTAACAAAACCTTTAATAATATCAACTGCAGAATTCATTGCGGCATCAAGCTTGGAAATATCTTTTGCACCTGCCATAGCAGAATCAGGTCTTCCGCCGCCTCCGCCGCCGGCAAGTTTGGCAACCTCTCTTACAACATCTCCTGCTTTAACACCCTTTGCAATTGCTTCCTTACCGCATACAGCTACGATAGAAGCCTTTTCGCCGTTAATACCTGCAATAACACCAACAACATTTTCGCCCTTGTTTTTGAGGTCATCGCCCATGGAACGAAGCGCATCAGGCGTTGTTCCATCAACAGTTGCCACATAAACATCAAGTCCGTCAACATCAACAGGCTTACTAAACATTTCTGCACTCTTAAGTTTTGTAAGCTCTGCATTAAGTGCCTGAATTTCCTTATCCTTGGCTTTATTTTCAGCAACAATTGTATCAATCTTTTCTTTGACATCATGTATGCCTGTTTTAAGAACAGCAGCAGAAAGCTTAATAATATTCTCGTTAGCCTTATAAGTCATAATAAGGTTTGAGCCTGTAACGGCAGTAATTCGGCGCACACCTGCAGCAACTGAGGATTCGCTTATAATTTTGAACAGGCCAATCTGACCGCTGTTTGATACATGTGTACCACCGCAGAATTCAGTTGAGAAATCCCCTGCCTTAACGACTCTTACAACATCGCCGTATTTTTCGCCGAAAAGCATCATAGCGCCCATCTTCTTTGCCTCTTCAATAGGCATTTCAAGGCTTTCTACAGGGTTTGCACCCATAATAAAGCGATTAACAAGATATTCAACCCTTGCAATTTCATCGTCTGTTAACGCATTGAAGTGCGTAAAATCGAATCTTACTTCGTGTGCATTAACAAGCTGACCTGCCTGCTCAACATGCGTTCCAAGCACCTCTCTGAGGGCAGCCTGAAGCAAATGAGCAGCCGTATGGTTTCTCTTGATCATATCTCTTAATTCAGCATTAACAGCTGCTTTAACAGTATCTCCTACACAGATAACACCACGGTCTGTCTTTCCTGAATGAAGATAAATTTTATCGGCATTCTTTGTAGTATCAGCAACAAGGAAAGTGCCGTTTTCAGTTGAAATCACACCGCTGTCGCCAACCTGACCGCCGCTTTCAGCATAAAAAGGCGTTTTATCAAGAACGATAATTCCCTCTTCATCGGCACCGAGCATATCTTTTGCTTCGCCGTCAGAAATAACAGCCAATACCTTTGCTTCACATTCATAGTCTGTATAGCCGGCAAATTCAGTTTCTTTTACATCAACTTTAACATTTTTGCTGATCCAAGCATCTGTATCAGAATCCTTTCTTGCTGCACGAGCCGTGCGCTTTTGCTTTTCAAGAAGCGCATTGAACTGATCCTCATCCACAGTAAAGCCCTTTTCTTCAAGAATATCTTTTGTTAAATCAAGCGGGAAACCATAGGTATCGTTAAGCTTGAAAGCATCCTCTCCGCTGAATACCTTGCCGTCCATCTTGCTGATGTATTCTTCAAGAAGAGCAAGACCGCTGTCAATTGTTTTACCAAAGGATTCTTCCTCTGATAGCATTACCTTTTTAATAAGCTCTCTTTTTGCATCAAGATAATCATAGGCTGTAAGATTTTCATTAATAACGGTATCCACAACATCAAAAAGGAAAGGCTCATTTACACCTAAAAGTCTGCCATGACGGCATGCACGCCTGATAAGACGGCGAAGAACATATCCTCTTCCGTTATTAGATGGGATAACACCATCGCCAATCATAAATACCGAAGAACGGATATGATCCGTTATTACACGAAGCGAAATATCCTTCTTCTCATCATCATGATATTTAACATTCGCAATATCAGAAATCTTTTTCATAATATTCTGAACTGTGTCTACCTCAAAAAGATTATCAACACCCTGCATCATACAGGCAAGACGTTCCAAACCCATACCTGTATCTATATTCTTCTGTGAAAGCTCCGTATAATTTCCGTTTCCGTCATTATTGAACTGACTGAAAACATTATTCCATATTTCAGTATATCTGTCGCATTCACAGCCGGGCTTGCAATCCGGGCTGCCGCAGCCGTATTTTTCTCCGCGGTCAAAATAAATCTCACTGCAGGGACCGCATGGACCCTGGCCGTGTTCCCAGAAATTGTCTTCCTTGCCGAGTCTTACAATATGTGAAGGATCAACCCCAACCTCTTTCGTCCAGATGTCGTAGGCTTCATCATCATTTTCATAGATAGTAACCCAAAGCAATTCCTTTGGCATTTCAAGCGTTTCGGTTAAAAACTCCCATGCCATCTGCGTTGCCTCGTGCTTAAAATAATCGCCGAAACTAAAGTTGCCGAGCATTTCAAAATAAGTTCCGTGTCTTGCTGTTTTGCCAACACGCTCAATATCCGGAGTACGAATACATTTTTGGCAGGTTGTTACACGCTTTGACGGCGGCGTAACCTCACCCGTGAAGTATTTTTTCATAGGTGCCATACCGGAGTTTATAAGAAGAAGGCTTTTATCGTTATTAGGTATAAGTGAATAACTTGGTAAACGCAAATGCCCCTTGCTTTCAAAAAAAGATAAATACTTTTCTCTTAAATCATTTAAAGATGTCCATTCCATTATTTATACTACCTCAATTTCTAAAAAGTGAAAAAGATAAATTTTACACCCTCTAAACAAAAGTTCAAGGGCAACCAGAAGGAGTTGCCCTTAACATTCTGCTTAATTAAAGTTTTTCAACAAGCTTTTTAAGCTCTAACATCTCTTCTTTTGTAAATGTTAAGCCCTTGCTCATTTTTGAATGATCAGGCGACCAATCTCTTACATCTATCTTTGGCTCACGACCATTCCAGGAAATCATATTCACTTCCCTTGTCCATCCACGAGCAGTTTCAGAAATCACTCCTACATGCTCTGTAATTTCATATTTGATTTCCGGCATTTTTACCCCTCCTTTTCCTGTGAATTTATAATATTTAAAATTTTAAGAATCACAAATTATAAACTGTCAACAATTTCTTTTGTATCCCTTGCAATCATAAGCTCTTCATTCGTTGCAAGAATAAATACACGAACCTTATCGTTCTCATTGGTAAGCTCAGCCTCAGCGCCCTTAACTGTTTTCTGATTAACAGACTCATTGATATTTACACCAAGATAGCCAAGATAAGAGCAAACCTTTGAACGAAGCCAAAAGCCGTTTTCACCGATACCGCCGGTAAATACAATTGCATCAACGCCATTCATTGCTGCAACATAAGAGCCGATATACTTTGCAATCTGATAAGCCTGCATTTCATGAGCAAGAATCGCTCTTTCATCGCCGGCCTTCTGATTTGCCGTAACATCACGATCATCTGAGTAACCACCGGAAATAGCGCTTACACCGGACTGCTTATTAAGAATTTCCTCTATCTGCTTTGGAGAAAGATCAAGCTTTTCCTGAAGGAAGGTAACAACAGAAGGATCTACTCCGCCGGAGCGAGTACCCATCATAAAGCCGTCAACAGGAGTGAATCCCATTGAGGTATCAATTACCTTGCCATATTTAACAGCAGCAATTGAAGAACCGTTTCCGAGATGACAGGTAATAATTTTAAGCTTGTCAATCTTTTCTTTCATAAAATCAGCGCATCTCTGGCTTACAAATTTATGAGATGTTCCATGGAAGCCGTAACGGCGGATGCCGAACTTTTCATAATATTCATATGGCAAAGCATACATATAAGCCATCGGCGGCATTGTGCTGTGGAAAGCTGTATCAAATACAGCAACCTGCGGAACATCAGGTCCGACAACCGAAAGGCATGCAGCATAGCCCTGAAGATTTGCAGGATTGTGAAGAGGAGCAAGAGGGCTCAGCTCTTCAACATCAGAAGCAACCTGCTTATTAATAAGGGTACTTCTTGTATACTTATCGCCGCCCTGAACAAAGCGATGACCGATTGCATCAACCTCATCAAAGGAATCAATAACCTTATGCTCTCCTGTGGTTAACAAATCCTTAACTGTATTGAAAGCATCCGTATGAGTTGGGATTTCTTTTGTAGTTACATTTTCACTGCCGTTTACCTTGTAAATAACATTTTCCTCATCGCCATTGATTTTCAAACCAATTCTTTCAATAGCGCCTTTACAGATAACCGATTCATCTTCCATATTAATCAACTGGAATTTCAAAGATGAACTGCCGCAGTTGATAACAAGAATTTTCATAAATATATCCTCCGCATATTGCAATTTAAATTATATTATATATAATAATATATATATAAATAATAGTCAAGATTGTTTTTTTATTTTCGGTGTTTTTTATGGTAACAGGAATCGTTTGCGAATTTAACCCCTTTCACAAGGGACACAAATATTTAATAAATTCAGTTAAAACAGCCCCCGGTGATGCGGTCATCTGCTGTATGAGCGGTAATTTTGTTCAGCGTGGCGAATTTGCTGTTTTTGATAAATTCAAAAGAGCTGAAACGGCAATTGAGAACGGTGCCGACTTGGTTATAGAACTGCCGACTGTTTTTTCAACGCTTTCGGCTGAAGGCTTTTGCAGAGCAGGTGTAAAGCTTATTGAAGCAACCGGCATTGTCGACCGAATTGCCTTTGGAGCCGAAAATGAGAATATGGATGAATTATCGGAAATAGCTGAAAAGCTTAATGATACAGACATCCAGAAAAAAATAGTAAACGAAATGCGCTGCGGAATATCCTTTCCAAAGGCCCGAAGCAGAATTCTGAATACTAATATTCTTGATTATCCAAACAATATTCTTGCAGTTGAATATTTAAAGGCGGCAGCTATCCCCTGCTACGCTGTTAAAAGAATCGGCAAGGGACACGATTCAGACGATAAAGAATATTCAGCCTCGGCAATCCGAAGTGAATTGGATAAAAACAAGATTTCATCAATATACAACTGTGAAGCAGCTGTTTTATCAAAATTGCGGACAATGAGCGCTGCGGATTTCAAAAAAATCTCGGATGTATCAGAGGGTCTTGAAAACAAAATTGAAAAAGCAGTCAGAGATGCAACTTCTCTTGATGAGCTTTATAATCTGATTAAATCG
>JAIDJS010000310.1 GCA_029052085.1 Eubacterium sp. | reverse complement strand
CACAGCGTTACGATTGCAGCATCAATATCATATAAATCAGTAATATCTATTTCAAATTCCTTTATCAGCCTTACAAGCAGCAATCTTTCCTGTCTGCTTATTTCATTAACCTTTTTTGACGGTTCAATTCCGCTTAAGGATACTATAACAGGAATAAGCTTTTTCGGCAGCAATTCAGAAAGCGAATTTATAAAATCTTTATTACTGCACTTAGCAAAATCACGAAGAATTCTTTTATCCAGTGTTTCAAAATCAAGTGCAGGCTTTAAATCAATCATCATTTTAAAACGATTACGCTTAATATCCTTTATATGACTTGAAGCGGATAAAATTACCGGACCGCTTAAACCAAAATGCGTAAACAGCATTTCGCCGAAATCCGTGTACACAACCTTTTCATTCTTCATAAGCTTTATTGAAATATTCTTAAGACTCAAGCCCTGCAGCTTAGGAATAAAATTATTGCTGCAGACAAGCGGAACAAGACACGGATGTATTTCTGTTATACTGTGACCCGCTGATTTTGCAAGAGCATAGCCATCCCCCGTTGACCCGGTTGATGAATAGCTTTTACCGCCTGTGCATACCGCAGCAGCATCGCAGGAAAGCTTGCCGCCGTTTTCAAGCACAACCGCACTGATTAAATTATTTTCAAATTCAAAGCCAACAGCCCTGTCATTTATAATTTCAGCACCGCTTTGCTTTGCATTCTTAACAAGAGCATCAACAATATCAACGGCTTTATCGGAAACGGGAAAAACTCGGTTTCCCCTTTCAATTTTCGTTTCAACACCCATATCTGCTAAAAATGCAATCGTATCATACGGCATAAAATTTGAAAAAGCGGAGTAAAGAAATCTTGGATTTGCAGGCACATTTGAGATAAGCTCTTCCAAATCAAAGCAGGCATTTGTTACATTGCATCTGCCCTTGCCGGAAATAAGCACCTTTCTTGCAGGACGAGGCATTTTTTCAACAACTGTTACCCGATTGCCTTTTTTAGCACTTTCAGCAGCCGCCATTAAGCCCGATGCTCCTGCACCTATTATTACAATATTTTTCATAAATCCTCTAACT
>JAIDJS010000031.1 GCA_029052085.1 Eubacterium sp. | reverse complement strand
ACAATGAATATTATCAGCACTCTTTTCATAAAATCACCAATAATATCTATGATTAATTATATAATATATTGCCTTTAATCGCAATAAAATATTGCAAAATTGCATTTTGAGAGATATAATTTAAACAATAACTCTATATTAAAGGTGAAAATATGAAAATTGTTAATCTTGATGCACATACAACCAATCCCGGAGATTTGAGCTGGGATTTCTTAAGTAATTATGCTGATGAGGTTGTTATATACGAAAGAACTGCCCCAAGTGACGTTGTTAAAAGAGCAAAAGGTGCAGAAGTGTTAATTACAAACAAAACGGTCTTAAATAAAGCGGAGCTTGATGCACTTGCACCTGAACTAAAGTATATCGGTTTACAGTCAACAGGTTATAATGTTGTTGATTTAGAGGCTGCAACAAAAAATGGTGTAACGGTGTGCAATCTTCCCGCATATTCAACAAATGCCGTTGCACAGCAGGTTTTTGCTTTTATTTTGCATTTTGCAAATCAGGTAGATTTACATTCCGAGTCAGTTCATAACGGCGGTTGGTGCAATTGCCCTGATTTTTGCTATTGGAATGCTCCCCTCTCGGAGCTTAACGGCAAAATGCTCGGTATAATCGGTTTTGGTTCTATCGGTTCAAGAGTGGCTGAAATCGGCGAAGCATTCGGAATGAGAATACTTGTTCATTCACGAACAAAAAAGGATTTAAGCGGCTTTAAAACGGCTGAAAATGTTGATTTGGATACATTGCTTAAGAAGTCGGATTTTATTACCTGCCACTGCCCTCTTACCCCTGAAACAACAGGAATGATTAATAAAGAAACCATTTCCAAAATGAAGAAATCCGCTGTTTTTATAAACACATCAAGAGGTCCTGTTGTTGATGAGCAGGCTTTGGCTGACGCGCTTAATAGTAATAAAATCAGTGGTGCGGCAGTTGATGTATTAAGCGTTGAACCGGCGAGATGTGACAATCCCCTGCTTTCGGCAAAAAATTGTGTTATAACGCCGCATATTGCCTGGGCTGCTAAAGAAACAAGAGCAAGGCTTCTTGATATACTTGAAGAAAATCTGAAAGCCTATCTAAATGGAAAACCTCAGAATAAAGTTAATTGATTACAACGTTGCACATAGCCAGATAGGCTTTGCAAAAGCTTTATCCCCCTAGTTCAAAAAGGAAAGAAAATGTTATTTTCAAAAAAAGATTGAGCATATTTGTGATTTGCTTATTGATGATACTTATTGTGGGAACAGTTGGTTTCTTTGTGTCTCAAACGGAAAGTTACAATGAAAATCTGCGAAACAAGTATCCTATTATCAAAGAATCTGAATACTTGATTGATGATGCTGCTTTGAGTTTTAATGACAGGATTTCATTGGCTCCGTTTATAGCAAAAATTGAGGTTGTTAAACAACTGCCTGTCTATACCGTGCATATTGAAGATAAAGAAGTTGGAATATCTGCTGATATGGAGTTTTGCCAGTTTCAGGTAAAAATGGTATCTAGTATTTCAGATGAAAGCTTTACTACAGATAGTGACGGAACATTTGTAATAACTTTTGCAAAGCAATTTGAAGATTCATACCCAACACTGGCAGATGGAACAGATGCTATCTGTTCTCTTGAACCTGCTTCAGGTGCGCATAGCGGTAAATGTTTACTTTTTGATAGAACATTTTACTATACAGACAGCAATATGGCTTTAGCCGCATACGAGGGTGATGATAGCTTAGCAAGAAAAATTTGCAGCGAAATAGATCTTGTGGAACAAATAAAGAAAATCAGAAGCAAGTAAAAATGAATTTGTTTTTTATAAACTGTTTTTGATTATACGAATCATCCTAAAACATTTCCATTTTTTTGTATTATTTTTTATTATTGAATTAAGTTTCTATTGACATTTTAATCAATTTAATGTATTATATTGGTTGTTCCGCTGGTGTGGCGAAATCGGCAGACGCAAGGGACTTAAAATCCCTCGGTAGCAATACCGTACCGGTTCAAGTCCGGTCACCAGCACCACGGGATACCCGTTTTGGGTATCCCATTTTTGGTTCAATAAGCCGGCGTGATGGAATTGGCAGACGTGCTGGACTCAAAATCCAGTCCTGGCAACAGGGTGCGGGTTCGACCCCCGCCGCCGGCACCAAAAAAGCAGAGCCTTAGGCTCTGCTTTTTTTATTTTAACCCATTTATTTCATCATAAAATTCATTCAGGAATTCTTTTAAATACTGTGTTCTTTGGATAGCAATGTACCTTGCTTCTGCAGTATTCATTAAATCTGGAAGTTTTAATAATTTATCATAAAAGTGGGCAATGGAAGACGATTGGTAGTTTTCGTTCTCCTGAGGCAAATACATAGCTCTGTTTCTGCTGCCGCCATAGGCAAATGTTCTTGCAATTCCGATTGCACCGAGAGCATCCAGTCTGTCTGCATCCTGTGCAATTTTACCCTCTAAGGTATCAGGTGTGTTTTTTCCTGTTCCCTTAAAAGATATTTTTGAGATTTCATTGCATATAAGCTGTATTTTATCCTCATCTATTTGATTTTTTACGAGAAAGTTTTTTGCGTTTTTGTATGATTTGCTGTCTTCTCCAACCAATTTACAGTCATCAACATCGTGAAGAAGTGCGATTATGGATGTTAGTTCTGTATCGGCGTTTTCTCTTTCTGCAATCTTTTTTGCAAGCATATATACTCGGATTGTATGGTAACAATCGTGTCCGCTTGCATCGTTTTTGAAAAAATCCTTTACAAAATTTATTGCATAATCAATGAATTGGCTCATAATTTTATCCCCTCTTAATTGATTATACTACAAAATAAAACGGATAGAAAGTCTATCCGTTTTATTTATGATAATTTACTTTTAATTTTTTCATATATCTCCACAATTTTAAATCTTATTTCATACTTATTATCTGAATTAATAAGTTCGATTTCCTCCTCATCAAGGATGTTATTCATTTCACTGTCCGATACTGCTGATAGGCAGATTGCAGGGAACATAACGCACCACCAATTATGACCTTGAGCCTCCCCTATTTCAATTTTTAACGCATTGTAAATACCACTCGGCAAGGTTATTTCTTCATATTCTCTTGTGTTGAAATACTCTTTATCAACATAAGCTTTGACGCTATAATCATAACCATTATTTTTAATACATTCACGAGCAGTTTTTTCAAATAAATCAATATTGTTTTCACAGGAATTTATGATTTCTTCAAGAGAACTGCAATCTGTAAAAACATTTTGTCCTTTTACAAGTATTGCATCACGAACCTTCAGCTTTAATGCCTGATCTTCTTCGTTATCTGAATTTGCAAGAATATGCAGCCTGAAAACATCATCGGAAATTCGTTCACTTGTTTGAATAAAAGGAGTTACATAGGCTGAAATAAGTAAGAATAAAAGAAATATAGGTACAAAGATTTTAATTGTTTTATTCATTAATAAAACCTGCCTTTCAAATTTGATTGTAGGCAGGTTTTCATTTTTTTATTCAATTATTTTGCAGCCTTTATTAACAGGCTTGCAAATCATAATATCTTTCGCGTATTCTTTTAATTCTTCAGAGGCTTTTACTGCATCTTCTTTATTTTCAAATATTCCGAAAACAGTAGGACCGCTTCCGCTCATGCAAAAGCCCTTTGCATGGTTATTCTTAATAACCTCTTTAATGTTAATTCGGTTAGGTACTTCGATAAACTGCTCAAAAACATTTTCCATTTTAGAACAGATTGAATCCAAATCTCTTGACTGCATAGCACAAAGCATGCCAAGCTTGTCCGGAGTATGTGTTTTGCCGAAAAGGTCAAATTGCTTATAAGCAAAGGCCGTATTAACGTCAAAATCAGGCTTTGCAAGAAGAATATGGCATTTTTTTAAGGGTTTAACCTTACTTAAAACATCGCCTATTCCCTGTGCAAGAAGGGTTCCTCCGGTTATGCAGAAAGGAACATCAGCACCGATTTTAACACCGATTCTGCAAAGCTCTGTTTCCGTTAAATCCGTTTTATAGATTTTATTCAGTGCAACAAGTACAGCAGCCCCATCTGCACTTCCCCCCGCAAGCCCTGCGGCATGCGGAATGCGTTTAACAATGTCTATGCTGATACCTTTATTCTTCTTCCCTGTTGCTTCAAAAAAGGCTTCTGCGGCTTTCCAGGCGATATTTTTATCATTTAAAGGAATATTATCAATACTGCAGGTTATGCTTATTGATTTTGATTTGTTTTCTGTTACGGTTACTGTATCGTAAACACCAACGCTTTGCATAATCATAAACAAATCATGATAACCGTCATTTCGTCTGTTTACAATATCAAGCATTAAATTTATTTTTGCATATGCTTTAACCTTAACTTCCATGGCTCTCCTTTAGTTCTTCAACAAATTCTCCTATTTTATCTATTGCTTTTCTTATATTGTCAATGGAATAACAAT
>JAIDJS010000309.1 GCA_029052085.1 Eubacterium sp. | reverse complement strand
AGACAGAACACTAGACTGCGCCGCTATTTCAGAACCCAATGCTGCATCATTATCATACTTTGCCGCATACATTGCCGTATTCGTAGCCGTTGGGGCAGCGGACGAAATCGTCATAGCAACAAGGAGATCGCCATGAACACCGCACAATCTGAAAACACCCATCATACAAAGCGGAATAAATATCAGCCTTAAAAACGAAATCAGATAAAGCTCTTTTTTAATAATAATATTCTTGAAATTAGAATTTGCAAGAAAAGTGCCGAAAACAATCATTGCAAGCGGCGAGTTGATACTTCCTACAAGCTGCATAGGATAATCAATGATATAAGGGACCTTAATCTGCAGTAAAAACAACGGAATTCCGATAATTACGGAAATAGATCCCGGATTCAAAATAATTTTCTTTAAATCTATTTTAGCTTTATGCCCGCTTATTTCGTGGATACCATATGTAAATGCAATTATATTGAACATTCCTACATAAACCGCACAATAGAAAACACCTTCATCGCCTATAACACTCTGCGCAAGCGGAAGCGCAAGAAATGCAGCATTTGAAAGAACTGTTGCATAACGGTAAATTCCTCTTTCAAGCCTGCTGTATCTTTTTCTGAAAACAACAGCTGCAACCATTATCCCGAAAACATGAGTAGCAGCCGCACAGGCAAAGGCAATAAATAAGCCCCTGATATGCTCTTCTGTATACTCCATATTCATAAAGGTATGAATAATTGCAACAGGAAGTATGATATTGAAAAGTAAATCTATAACCTTTTTAGCACTTTTCTGCGGGAAAACACCCGTTTTATCAGCCACGAAGCCTACACCTGCAATAATATACAGAATCGAAACCTGAAGTGCTATTGTTTTTAAATTTTCCAAAAACAAGATTTATTCCTCTTTCAATTTAATCATTCTGAATGACAGAGCAAAAGCAAAAACAGACATAAACAAATACGTAACCGATGAAAAATCAGCCCGATACAGTTCAGCACCGAAAACAAAAGCTATTATTCTCGGAACAGATAAAACAAAACAAAGCGCCCCGTAGGAAAAGCCTAAAAAACTAAGCGATTTCAGCTTTTTACAATCAGAATCAATACAACCGATAAGCTTTATAAAAAACAACATTCCGAAAATCAGAATGATATAATAAAGCATCTTTTCCTCTGCGTAAATACCATCATCAGAATCCGAAAGCATAGAA
>JAIDJS010000308.1 GCA_029052085.1 Eubacterium sp. | reverse complement strand
CAAAATAAAGGCATTATATGAAAATACTTAAAACGTTTAAAATCATAACGATCCGTTTTAAATGAAATACCCATCATAATAAAATAAAGGCTGCACAGTAAAGCGGATAACGCAGCCAAACAAATCGGAAGAACATAATTCAGCCTTGGCTCGGAAACCTCTGTTATATAATTATAACAAAATACGCATTTGAAAACAAAATCATAAAACATTGCTGCGCCTGCTGCTGCAGATGCAGCAAACAGGAGATTGCTTTTGAATTTATAAAACGGATTTTTAAACGCTTTATATTTCAGCAAAACGGGAAGCAATAAAATGAAAGCAAGGCACGACGTAAAAAACAAAGCAATCGTGCCTGCCCAATCTTTCTCTATAAAGCCTGTTGAAGCATCTGTCAGCAAAAACAGCTGAATACTTCTTAAAACCGCACAAAAAAGAAGAATAGCACCAAAAGCAGCTGAAAATACCTTATTTAGAATTTTCGGCACAAATGCCACTTCCTTTATAATTATCTTTCACTAAGCGGACTATACTCCCTGGCACCTGAAACGCTCTTATAAGCAGGGCGGATAATCTTTTTGCTTGTTGAAAGCTCTTCTATTCTATGCGCACACCAGCCAACGATTCTTGCACTTGCAAAAAGAGGAGTATATAAATCCTCAGGAATTCCAAGCACCTTATAAACAAGACCTGAATATAAATCAACATTAGCGCACACATCATTACCCTCGCCTTTCATTTCCTTGATAAGACCGGGCGTGATTTTTTCAACATTTTCAAGCGTTAAAAATTCCTTTTCATAGCCTGCTCTATATGCAAGCTCACGAGCACTTTTTTTAAGAATAACGGCACGGGGATCCGAAACAGTATAAACGGCATGACCCATTCCATAGATAAGACCAAGACCATCTCCGGCTTCCTTATTAAGAATTTTAACCAGATAATCCTTAACCTGGCCCTCATCTGTCGGATCGGGAACATTTGCAATAATTTCATTCATCATTCTTGCAGCACTGATATTCGCTCCGCCGTGACGCGGTCCTTTAAGAGAACCGAAGCCGGCAGTTATAGCGGAATACGTATCTGTTCCGCTTGAGGTAAGAACTCTTGTTGAAAAGGTTGAGTTATTTCCGCCGCCGTGATCCGCATGAAGCATAAGCATAATATCAAGAAGCTTTGCTTCCTCATCCGTAAACTTTTTATTTGAACGAATCTGAGTCAAAATATGCTCAGCCGTTGTCTGATCCTTATTAACAGGGTGAAGATACATGGACTTTCCGTCAAACACTCTTCTTTTAACCTGATAAGCTGCAGTCATAATTGACGGAACCTGAGCAATAAGCTGAAGGCTCTGGCGAAGCACATTTGCAGTTGAAATATTATCCGGATCCTCATCGTAAGAATAAAGGCTCATAATACATCTTGCCATTTTATTCATAATATCCTTTGAAGCATGCTTCATAATCATATCTTCAATAAAATCATCTGGAAGTTCACGGCACGCAGTCAACACCTCCTGAAGAGATGCAAGCTGATTTTCACTCGGAAGTTCGCCAAACAGAAGAAGCCAGATCACTTCTTCAAATCCAAATCTGTTTTCCTTTTGGCAATTTTCAACAATCTGATTAATATCATAACCGCGATAGGAAAGCTTTCCCTCTTTCGGAACAAGCTCGCCGTCAAGAATATAATATCCCTCAACAGAACAAATTCGTGTCAAACCTGCCATAACGCCGGTGCCGTCTTCATTTCTTAAACCTCTTTTAACATGGTATCTTGAAAAATCGTCTTTACTGATAGAGTTATTTTTAACAAGCTCTGTGCATAAACTTGAAATAGCATCCATGGAAATCGGCGAAATATAATTTGCTGACATACACAAATCTCTCCTTACATAACAATATTTTTAAAAACAGCCATAGTAAACCATTTTAATAATAAGTTATTATACATTATTTTAACCATTAAAGTCAAGGAGGACAGAAAATGAAAAAAGCGCTTATCATTTTTGCAGTTCTGTTTTTAGCAACACTGGCTATACCTGCAATAGCTGCATTTACAAAAACGCCTGCCGAAAATGCAAACGAGCTCGCAACTCTTTTTTCCGGCAGTGCGCATTTATCCATTTTTTATTTTTTATAATTAATCCCCTTTGGAATTTTCATTGATCTTCTTAAAACGGCATTGTGCTTCTATTTCAAGAACAGCATCACCAAACGCTTCCTTCCAGTTATCGCTCAGGGTATCATATGCCTTAGGACTGCACATTGCAAGGCTGTCGCCGACTCTCAGGCAATCGCTTTCTCCTTTTACGCATTCTGTAAAAGCACGGCTGCAGTATTCCATCATTTTATTTTCAACAAGATTTTGAATTTCCCTTAAATGTCTGTTTGTTAAGGTCGTAATATGGCCCTTTTCAACAGCATCCAGCATTAAATCGGCTTTTACTTTTGCTCGGAATACAACCCTCCCGTTTTCATAAGAGGCAGAGGTTTTTGTTTTCGAATTTATTATATCAACACCGATTTCTCCCAGTTCGGAATTTTCCACCTCAAGAAAACCCGTATCAATCTTATTACTAAGCATTAAAAAGCCAAAGGTTTCATTCTTATCAAGAACAGAAGTAAGCTTTTGCTTATTATAAATTGCAATTCCCGAAACGGAAACACTTTCCTTTTCTGCCTTAACAACCGGAAGATATATATCCGAGGTTTTATCAAGATACAGATTTAAAAGCTCATTTGTTGTAACGCTTGCGCCAAATCCGCTTTCCTCGCCCATAGACAACAGAGAGGTTATGGATTCAGACGGAACAAGAGAATTGTTTTCCTTGCTTTCCATAACCTTTGATGCTTCTCCGTCCGCAATACAGATTTTAACATCCGAGCGGGAATCAGAGCTGCGCAAAAGATAATCAATATTCTTATCTATATAGCTTTCTGCCATACTCATTCCAAAAACAATAAGCCTGTTTTGTCCAAAGAAGATTTTTTTCGAAAGCTTTTCCGTAGCATTTTCAATAGCACCTGAAATATTTGAGCCTTTGCCCTCGGTATTCATTGTTACATTTCCCGAAAGAGCCTCTGCTCCGCTGCCCTCTTTGGAGAGATTAAGGGTTTGAACCGTTACACTTATTTCATCTTCAACATAATCAATTCCCATACCCTCAACAATGCTTAATTCGCTTAAATCATTCCGCTCCGAGCAACCTGTAAAAAGCATAGCAATCAGAATAACGGCGATTAAAATTTTAAAAGTTTTCAAGTAATATTTCTCCTTTGCTCTTTTTTCTGAAAACAAGGAACAAAACAGGAATAACAACAGCAAAAGCCAAAAACGGAACAATAATAAACCAATTCTGAACACGCAGGAAAAATCTGAACTCGGCAATTATCCAAATAAAAAGAAGCGTTCCGATTCCCGATACAACACAACCCTTGCTTCGCCCTTTAACCTTAAAGCATTTTGCTGCAGAATAAATAAACAGCGTTCCTTTAAGAAAAACAGCAAAAATCCAAAAGGCAGTATAGACTGAATCCAGCCTTTCGCTTTCGTCGAATTTGGAAATCTGGGAAAGCTCATAAAAAGGAAACGAAGAAAGAGATGCGGTATTTCCAAGCACACCGATTGAAAAAAAGAACAGCAATCCGCACACAATAAAGGACAAAATCATCGAAAAATAGAAAGGCTTTTCAAATCCTCCGTTTACCTTCGGAGCAAGCACCAACAGGAGCAATATCTCGCTTGTTTCACAGGCAAAGCTTAAAGAATTGATAAACACATCCGGAATACTGTTTTTCGTAAACGGGAAAAGATTTAAAATGGAAAAATCCTGCATTCCGAAACCAACCACGCTTACAATTCCGATAATCGTTACAACAAAAATAAACGAACCAAAACGGGAAATCGGCTCAATACCAAGCCATGCAGCATACATACAGGAAATAATGATAATTGTTGCAAGAAAAAGCGACTGTGTCTGTTCATTCAGCTCCATGGAAGCAAAAAACGAAAATCTACCTATAGATACAGCCCCAAGAAACAGAAAATACATCCCATACAATACCGAAAGCCATTTTTGTTCAAGAATATTTCTGTTCTTTTTTAACAGATAAACAATCGGCAGTGACAAAACAACCGAAAGCGCCAGACCTATTCCGACACTGATAAGCAAATCCGAAGAATAATTGCCAAGCGAGGTTACATTGCATACTGTAAAAACAACAAGCACCCGGCTGACAACAAACATAGCAAACAAGCTGAACGGGGATATTTTTCCTCTTTTATACTTAATCAATATCAGCACCTCTTAAATTCTGGACTCTTACTTTTCGCTTTGCAAGCTTGCGCCAGCTTTCACGATAAAATATATCGCCGATGCTCTTTGCATTCAGCGGAGAAACCGGAGCGGAAAACGGCACACCGTAAGGATTAAGAGCAACGATATTCACACATATAACACAGGTGCCCGGCCCAATTCCGTAACTACCCGTAAATCCCCCTACAA
>JAIDJS010000307.1 GCA_029052085.1 Eubacterium sp. | reverse complement strand
ATTATGAACAATACTGAAAAAACAATGGAAAAAATTGTTGCTCTTTGCAAAAGCAGAGGCTTCATTTTCCCGGGAAGCGATATTTACGGCGGTCTTGCAAATACCTGGGACTACGGTCCGCTTGGCTCAAGACTTAAAAACAATGTTAAGGATACCTGGAGAAAGCGTTTCATTCAGGAAAGAAGAAACAGCTATGAAGTAGACGCAGACATTCTTATGCACCCAAGAGTATGGGAAGCGAGCGGCCACGTTCAGTCTTTCTCTGACCCTCTGTTAGACTGCAAGGAATGCAAAATGCGCCACAGAGCAGATAATCTTATTGACGATTTTGACCCGGAGGCTCATGCAGACGGTATGACCAAAGAGGAAATGTTCCAGTACATCAAGGATCACAGCATTCCCTGCCCGAACTGCGGAAAGCACAACTTTACGGATATCAGAGAATTCAATCTTATGTTCCAGACCTTCAGAGGTGTTACAAACGACAGCAAAAGCGTTATTTATCTCCGTCCGGAAAACGCACAGGGCGAATATGTTAACTTCCCGAATGTGCAGAGAACCATGAGAGCAAAGCTTCCGTTCAGCATCGGCCAGATCGGTAAAGCATTCCGAAATGAAATTACACCGGGTAACTTTACATTCCGAACCATTGAATTTGAACAGATGGAATTCCAGACCTTCTGCAAAGAGGGAACAGACAGCGAGCTTTATGATTATTTCAAGGAATACGGCAGAAAGTATTTTGAAGATTTAGGCATTGCAGCAGACCATCTTCGCTATCATGACCACGAAAAGCTGGCTCACTATGCAAAAGCTGCATGCGATATCGAATTCCTCTTCCCGTTCGGCTGGGGCGAAATCAACGGAACACACAACAGAACAGACTTTGACCTTACAAGGCATCAGGAATACAGCGGTCAGAAAATGGATTATCTTGACCCTGCAACAAACGAAAAATTCATTCCTTACATCATTGAATCAACTTACGGCTTAGACAGAACCGTTCTTGCGCTTCTTTGCGAAGCATATGATGAAGAGGTTCTGGATGCAGAAAAGAACGATACAAGAGTTGTGCTTCATTTAAGCCCTGCCGTTGCACCTTACAAAGCAGCCGTTCTTCCTCTTTCAAAGAAGCTTTCGGATAAGGCTTGGGAGGTTTGCGACAGCTTAAGCAAGTCCTTTATGGTTGATTTTGATGAAACAGGCTCCATCGGAAAGCGTTACCGCCGCGAGGATGAAATCGGAACTCCATACTGCATTACCTATGATTTTGATTCGGAAA
Source organism: Eubacterium sp. (assembly GCA_029052085.1). Lineage (GTDB taxonomy): Bacteria > Bacillota > Clostridia > Oscillospirales > Acutalibacteraceae > Eubacterium_R. Next base: position 4,872 of record JAIDJS010000307.1, on the reverse strand, counting down.
CCGATCATTGCGTTACTGTACGTGACAGAGATACAATGGAGCAGGTTAGAATTCCGATTGCAGATCTTGAAGCATTCCTTGCAGACAAGATTAAGTTTTAATAGCAGAAAGGCTATGTGAATTATGAATTTAAACAGAGGATTAATTAAGCAGCAGGCAAAACAGCTTATCAACGGCAATGTTTTTAAATTGTTCTTTATTTGCCTGATAGTATATTTGTGTATGTCTGCATTAACACTGGGTGGTATGGGCAAACTTATGTCGTTCACCTTTAAAATGGCTGCTGATAACGGAGTTTTCAACAGCAGTAATTATAAAGATTATGATTTTGACCGGAATTATGATTTTTATGATTATGATTATTTTTATAATTTCCAGAACAACAGTCCGTATGATTTCGAGTACAACTACGATTACGATTTGGATAAAGGCTTCAATCAGAACGACGAGCAAATCATTGCATTTGCAAGCAATTTAGCTGTATTCTGGATTCTTTATATGTTAGGCTTTGTTGCAATGATTTTCTTTATGCCGCTTACCGTTTCAACGCAGGGTCTTTTTGTTTCATTAATAAGAGGCAAACAATTCAGCTTCAGCGAGGGATTAAAGAATGTTTTCGGCAATACCTTCAAAAACAATTACGGTAAAAAACTGGGACTTGTTCTTTTAAGAGGAATAATAATATATCTGTGGTCACTGTTATTCGTGATTCCGGGTATTGTCTATGCTTACAGTTCCTATTTTGCAAACCAAATTATGTGTGACAGTCCTGAAATCTCCCCAAGCAAAGCTCTTGAAACAAGCAAAAAAATGGTTAAGGGCAACCGAACAGAGCTGTTTGTTATGAATTTAAGCTTTATTCCGTGGTATATACTTTGCGCTATTACCTGCGGGCTTGGATACATTTATGTTGTACCTTATTTGGAAACAACAAATGCACTGTATTATGAGAATTTCCGAATCCGTGCCTTACAGGAAGGCAGAGTAACAGAGGATGATTTCCTTTCTGATAACCAGATTCGTGCAAAATATGCAAATTTCTATGCAAATCCGAATGGAGCGCCAAACGGCAATCCTTATCAGCAGAACGGATATCAGCCGTATAATCAGCCAAACAATCCGCAGTATTATAATCAGCAAAACGCAAATCCGTATTATAATACCCAATCGAATGGTCCGTATTATTCTCCGCAGCAAAATGGCTGTCAGCCAAATCAGCAGCCATATTATGCACCGAATCCGAACGCATATAATGCTCCGCCACCGCAGGCTCAGCAGGCAGAATATACAAATGAACCAAAGGCTGAAGCAGAAATAAAACCGGAAAACACGGATACAGCTGACCAACCAAAAACATTTGAAACAAGGGATCCCTGGGAAATAAACCACGAGGATTAAAATAACACAAACATAAAAGGAGCGATGGGTCATCCCGCATCGCTCCTTTTCTCATTTTTATACTAATTTACCGTTAACAATTTTACCGCTGATTTCTTTTCCGCCTTTTAATTTAATGCCCTTAACGCTTCCGTTCCAGCTTTTCGGCATAGAATTATTCTTAATCATTTCAGCAATACCGGCAGCAACACCAAAGTTGCCATCTATCTGGAATGGCGGATGTGCATCAAGAAGATTCGGATATGAGCCGCCGCCCGAATAAAAAATATTAACCTTCGGATGCTTTGGCCTTAACTGATTTTTAATAAGCGTATACGCATTTTCAGCGTTTTCAAGCCTTGCCCAAAGGCAAACCTTCCATCCAAGGCTCCAGCCCGTTCCACCAAAGCCTCTGGCATAAAGTGATTTCTCGCATGCCTTTTTAAGCGTATCACTGCATTCAAACGGAGATGGATAAACGCAGTACAAATGGCTTACATGGCGATGCTCAGGCTCTTTTTCTCCGAATTCCTCGCACCATTCGGGAATTCTTCCGTCCGAAGCCGGCTTAACCTGCTCTATTTCAGGTGCATCAAAGCCGAACTCACGGCAGATTTTAAAGAAATCGAAAAGAATTTCTCTGTCCATATTCGGCATATATGTTAAACAAAGTGCTCCATTTTTACTTACATATGTATTTTCAGGAGAAAGTGACGGACAGGTAACAAGCTCGCCGTTATGCTCAACAAGAAAATCCTTGTAAAAATCAAGATTTGCCTTGAAAAGCGGCTTGATTTCCTCCTTATACGCCTCATCGCCTGTATACTGATAATGCTCATAAAGCATAATCAGAAGCCACGGAGCACTTGCCTGCCATATGGAATATGAAGAATCGTTGCCATCGCCCTTCGGATGACCGGCAGGATTTGTATTTGCCCAGATATCCGAATTATGATGCGCACAGAAGCCGCCGCAGCCATAATAATCCCTTGCTGTAACCGTACCCTTTTCCGCCAGCTTTTTAACAAGCTCTGTAAGCGGTTCAAAGCATTCGGAAAGATTGCAGATATCCGTACACCAGTAATTCATTTCCGTATTAATATTAATGGTATAATTTGAACTCCACGGCGCACGCAAATGCTCATTCCAGATTCCCTGAAGATTCATCGCCGCCGTACCCTTTCGGGAAGCAGAAATTGTTAAATATCTGCCATACTGGAAAAGAAGCGCAACAAGCGCATCATCAGAAGCACCTTTTTTAACCGCCTTTAATCTCTTGTTTGTCGGCATATCACTGTTGCCCTTGCCGAGATCAAGCTCTACTCTGTCAAAAAGTGATGAAAAATCAGCAATATGCTCTTCAAGAAGCTGTTGATACGGCTTTATATTTCCAAAGCGGGCAATTGCTCTTTCCAATGCGTTTGCAGTCGGCATGGATTTAAAATCAACAAACGAGGTTGCAAGGCTTATCAGAATGGTTATTTCCTTTTGATTTGAAACAACAATTTTATCCCCTTCAAAAGAAGCATCACCGAGAATTTTAGCAGTTCCGGCAAATTTCATAGCCTTGTCGCCATAAACAACAGGCTCTCCGTCCGTATGATAAGGCGGCTGACAGATTTCCGGAGCAGAGCCTTCCATAATCAGCATATCTTCATTGGTATAAACCTTATTCTGAAGCTGGCTTGAAAATGAAATATCACAGGAAAAGCCGATTTCGGATTTTAGGTTAACAACAATTAAATCCGCAGGATTGCTTGCAAAAACAGTTTCTGTTATACCCTTACACTCCGTTTTTGCAATTCCCTTTGAAAGATCAAGCGTTCGTTTATAACCTTTTTTGGATACGGCAGATTGAAAATCTATTAAAAGATTACCGAACGGAAGATAGCTTTCACACCAATGACCATGGAAATCACTGTTTGCAATTTTTTCCGCCTTTGCGTAATCTCCGCTGAAAATGGCATTTCTGATTTCACTAAGATGCACATTGGCATTCTTGGTGTTTAAATCCTTCGGATAACCGCTCCACAGCGTATCCTCATTCAGGGAAAGCTTTTCGTTTTTGAGGTTTCCGTAAACCATAGCACCGATTCTGCCGTTGCCGACAGGAAGCGCCTCTTCAAAATATTTCGCCTTTTTCGTGTAGTATAAAGTATTTTTCATTTTTTACTCCTTTTAAGTGCAGACAGTAAGGCATCATTTAACGGTAATTAAAATGATGTTTTACCAACTGCTGATAAGTAGATTATACTGTATAAATATATTAAGTGTCAATTATACTTTACTATAAAAATTAAAAGAGAAGCACAAAACGTACTTCTCTTTTAATGGTCGAGGTGACAGGACTTGAACCTGCGGCATCCTGCTCCCAAAGCAGGCACTCTAGCCAAACTGAGTTACACCTCGATAAATACGAAGCCTAAAGGCTCTTTATATAAAACAGCAGCCAGAAGCTGCTGTAGTTAACAATGGTGACCCGGACGGGAATTGAACCCGTGTTACCGCCGTGAAAGGGCGGTGTCTTAACCTCTTGACCACCGGGCCATTGGTGGCTTTAACTGGATTCGAACCAGTGACACTTCGGGTATGAACCGAATGCTCTAGCCAACTGAGCTATAAAGCCATATCCAGCTTTTGTCAAGCAATGATGATTATATTATATAAATTATGGTTTGTCAACACTTTTTTTCATTAAATACAAAAAAAGTTTGGTACGAATGTTTGACATATGCTCTTTATAATGGTATGATATCCTTAAATATTAAAATTATTCATTAGGCAGCAAGGAGAAAACAGGAGTTTTCTTTCAGCACAGGAAACCTTTTCTCTTTATTGTCCGAAGGAGAGCTTTATGGACGGATTAAACAAAACACAAAAGAAAATGTTTGAATACATCAAATCTGTTATTTCAGAGCGGGGCATTGCACCGTCTGTTCGTGAAATCGGTGCAGCTGTAGGGCTGAAATCAACCTCAACCGTTCAGTACAATCTGAATGCCCTTGAAAAAGCAGGATTTATTGAAAGAGATCCAAACCTTAAACGAACCATACGTATTGCCGGAGTTAACCTGAAAACCGTCCCTGTTCCTCTTGTAGGAACGGTTACGGCAGGCAAGCCGATTCTTGCAAGTGAAATGATTGAAGAATACATCCCGGTTGCTATGAGAAAAGCAGGCAATTATTTTGCGCTTCATGTTAAAGGCGACTCTATGATAAACGCCCATATTTTAGACGGCGACATTGTTATCGTTGAACAGACACCGGTTGCAGACAACGGCGAAATTGTTGTTGCGCTTATAGACGATGAGGCAACCGTAAAACGATTTTTTAAAGAAAACGGCTATTTCCGCCTTCAGCCTGAAAACGACGAATATAAGCCTATTCTTGTTGAAGAGCTTACCATTTTGGGCAGAGTATCAACCATTATAAGAAATTATTGATAGCAAAAGCTTTTTATGATAAGCTTTTCGGCAATCATATATAATAGATTAAA
>JAIDJS010000306.1 GCA_029052085.1 Eubacterium sp. | reverse complement strand
GTATTAAACATAACACTATCATTATTGAAAACATCACAGTAAATAATTTTTTCATAATAGATTCTCCAAAACAAATGTTTATGCTTACAGGTTGATATTAGCATTATAACATGCAAATGTCAACATAAGAAAAACGCTATGGAATTCCATAGCGTTTACTTTATTCATTATTCTTCGTCTGCTTCTGCATCATCAGCAAGAGCTTCGATTGTTTCTTCAGGCTTTTCGATAAGCTCTTTCATGGAAAGGCTTACGCGCTTCTTATCGAAATCAACCTCTGTAATTCTTACATTAACAGTATCGCCTACATTAAGAACATCAGCAGGAGTTTTAATTCTATCCCAGCTGATCTGGCTGATATGGATAAGACCGTCAATACCCGGAATTACATTTGCGAAAGCACCGAATGCTGCAAGACCAACAATTTTAGCCTCAACATCAGAGCCTACAGGATAATCTCTCTTAAGAATCTCCCATGGATTGTCTTCAATTTTCTTGAAAGCAAGAGAAATCTTTTTATTTTCAGCATCTAAAGCCTTAACAGTAACCTCTACCTGATCGCCTGCTTTAACAACTTCAGACGGATGCTTAATACGAGTCCATGAAAGCTCGCTGATATGAATCATTCCGTCTACACCACCGATATCTACGAATGCACCATAGCTTGTAAGTGACTTAACAGTACCAGTTAATACCTGTCCCTCTTCAAGCTTAGCCCAAGCAGCTTCTTCAGCAGCCTTTCTTTCTTCAGCAACAACAGCCTTGATTGAGCCGACTGCTCTTCTTCTTGCGTTGTTAACATCAATAATCTTGAAGCGAACTGTTGCACCTTTAAGAACATCAAGCTCCTGATTGCGCGGAACACCTGTTAATGAAGCAGGAACGAAAACGCGTGTGCCTTTTACTGTTACAAGAACACCGCCGCGGATCACTGCTGTTACAGGACCTTCAAGAATTTCATCAGCTTCACTTGCTGCAACAATTTCGTCCCAGCCTTTGAAAGCATCTGTTAATTTTTTAGAAAGCTTAAGCACGCCATCCTGATCATCGGTTTTCATAATGATAAGATCAAGCTCATCACCAACAGAAACAACATCTTCGCATTTATCAAATGGTTCTGCTGAAAGGTCTTCTGCAGCAATAACGCCTGTCTGCTTTCTTCCGGGAACATCAACAAAAACTTCTGTTGGAGTAATGTTTACAACAATTCCCTTTACTACTTTGCTTGTGTCATCGTCACTGAATGATTCTTCGAGCATTTCTGCGAAGGATGCCTCTCCATCAGCAGATGGATCGACAGCAGCCTTTTCGGCATTATCAGCGATTTCTGCTGTCTCAGCAACTTCCTCAGCTGCTTCAACTTCCTTTTCTTTAATTTCTTCGGACATGGATTTGAGTACCTCCTTGATAATTACCGAGGGTGTCGAAGCCCCGGCAGTAACTCCAATTACTTTGTAACTTGATAAATCTATGCCCGAAAGTTCACTTGCTGTTTCTATTAAAAAAGTTGGTGTATTTTCTGAACATACATCTCTAAGCTTGCATGTATTGGATGAATGGCGACCTCCGATAACAATTATAGCATCGCATTCCCTTGATAAGGAGCATGCTTCCTCTTGTCTATCAGATGTTGCACTGCATATTGTATCAAATATTTCACAATTTGTATATACCTTTTTTAATTTTTTTTTACATTTTTTCCATTCTTCAAGGCAAAAAGTGGTTTGAGAAACACAAATTATATCATTATCGGCAGAAATTTCTTCCAAATTAATGATATTTTGCAGTTCTTCTTCGTTTTTAAACACAAAGCTTGCTCCGTTACAGAACGAGCGAATACCCTTAACCTCGGGATGATTTACATCGCCGGCAATTAAAGTTATTGTGCCTTCTTTCTGCTTTTCAACAATTCTGTGAATTTTAAGAACAAACGGGCATGTTGCATTAACATAAGATATATTTCTGCCTTCAATATCCTCAATTACGGATTTTTCTACCCCATGTGTTCTGACAACAATTTTATATCTGTCTTCACATTCATCAGGAGCGTTAATCATATTAACTCCTCTTGCCGATAAATCATCAACGAGCTGCTGATTATGAATGATGGGGCCGAGAGTACAAACCTTTTCTCCTTTTTCAACAAGCTCATAAACAAGATTTACTGCACGGTCCACCCCGAAGCAGAAGCCTGCTGTTTCAGCGAGCTTAATCTGCATTGCGTTCTGCCTCCCAGAGGGCAAGAATATTATTCATAACCATATTTGCAGCATTTTTGATATCGCTTGGTGCAACTGCCTCCTTATCAAGTCCCATATCTGAAAGGCTTAAAAGCTTCCCGTAGGAAATAGTAACCTGCTTGCCTGCTTTAATTTTGCCGTCACAGCAAACAGCAACAGGAAGTACGGAAGCATTTGTAGCCTTTGCGATAACAGCTACACCCGATTTGGCTTTCTGCGGAACACCGTCCTTATCCTTAATTCTTTTACCCTCAGGACAGATAGCCATAACATGACCCTCTTCAATAATTTTTTCGCCGTATTCTATTGCAGAAGTATCACCCTTTCCTCTTTTAACAGGAAAGCCGTATAAATGCTTGATGACCCAACCTACAATCGGATTTTTAAAAAGCTCTATCTTTGCCATAAAATGAAGCGGAGGCACATTTTTGGGAATAGAAACAAAAACAGGGTCAAACGCACTTGTATGATTAACTGCTACTATGTATTTTTGATTCGGATCTGACGGAACATTTTCAAGACCTTTGAATTTAAGCTTATACATTTTTTTAAATATAGGACCGAAAACATTTTTTACAAAGCCGTAAAATTTATAATGCTTAACAACTGAATAATCAAAATCTTTCATTACTTATCTCCTTTAATAATATTAACAATCATATCAATGCTCTGTTCAAGGGTATTGCCCGTTGTGTCCGCCATAACGGAATCCTCACACGGCTTCATAGGAGCAATTTCACGGTGACTGTCCTGATAATCTCTTTGATTCACATCAGCCAGAACATCTTCGTAGGTAACATTTTCGCCCTTTTCAACAAGCTCTTTATATCGTCTTTCCGCTCTGCATTCAGGAGAAGCAAAAAGAAAAATTTTAACATCAGCGTTCGGCAGAACAACTGAGCCGATATCTCTGCCATCCATAATAACATTATTATTCTTTGCAATATTTCTTTGAAGATCAAGAAGAAATGCACGAACAGCAGGAACACTTGAAACCTTTGATGCGCCCATTGAAATTTCAGGCGTACGGATAAGAGAAGAAACATCTTCGCCGTTCAGAATAACACACTGTGTTCCGTTTTCATCAAAATCAAGGCTAACATCGGTAGTTTTAAGCATTTCGTTAAGCTTATCCTCGTCGCCTAAAGCATCATTTCTTACTGCATTCAGCGCAATTGCTCTGTATAAAGCACCAGTATCAACATAAATAAAGCCAAGCTTTTTAGCTGCCGCCTTTGCTATTGTACTTTTTCCTGCACCTGCAGGACCGTCTATTGCAACATTTATCATAATTATTCTCCTTTTTACATACTTTGACCGCAGAGTACACCTGTTGAAAAGGCAATCTGGAGATTGAAGCCGCCTGTATAAGCATCCACATCCATAACCTCGCCTGCAAAATACAGATTTTCAACAATTTTAGACTGCATTGTTTTTGGATTTATTTCTTTCACATTGACTCCGCCGCCCGTTACGATTGCAGCATCAATATCATATAAATCAGTAATATCTATTTCAAATTCCTTTATCAGCCTTACAAGCAGC
>JAIDJS010000305.1 GCA_029052085.1 Eubacterium sp. | reverse complement strand
TTTACAAATTGATTTAAGCATTTGGATTAAATATAAAGGCACGGTATATCACAGTTGCAGTATAAATTTAGATACAGAAGAAATTGAATTTATTTGGGAATAGAATAGCGTTTTGAAATCGTAGGGCAGGGGTTTACTCCTGCCGTTTTTCTGTTTTATAATTAGTTATCAGTTGATTTTTATATGTTTTTTCTTAAAAAGAAACGGAATTTTTTGCATATTTTATATATACAATTTAAAATTAATATGCTATACTATTACGGAAATTATAGTGGAGTGTTATATTCACTTGGAATTTTCTTTGAAAGGAAATATATTTTATGGCATACAGAACACATAATTGTAACGAATTAACTTTTGATAATCTGAATGAAAAGGTTTCGCTTGCAGGTTGGGTAGATACCATCCGTGACCACGGCGGTGTTGCTTTTATTGATTTGCGTGATGAATACGGCGTAACGCAGGTTGTTGTGAATGACGGCGATTTAATTAATCATCTTAAAAAGGAAAGCGTTATCTCTGTTGAGGGTACTGTTGTTAAGCGTGACGAAGAAACAATCAATAAAAAGATTGCAACAGGCGAGCTTGAGGTTAAGGTAGATAAATTAACTATGCTTGGTGCATGTACTGAAAATCTTCCATTTGAAATTTCTGAGTCTAAAGAAACAAGAGAGGATGTCCGCTTAACCTATCGTTTCCTTGATTTAAGAAACAAAGCAGTTCACGATAATATTATGTTCAGAAGCAATGTTATTTCATTTCTTCGTCAGAAAATGACTGAGCTTGGCTTTACCGAAATTACAACACCTATCTTAACCTGCTCATCTCCGGAGGGTGCAAGAGATTATATTATCCCAAGCCGTAAGCACGAGGGTAAGTTCTATGCGCTTCCTCAGGCTCCGCAGCAGTTCAAGCAGCTTCTTATGGTTTCGGGTTTTGATAAGTATTTCCAGATTGCTCCGTGCTTCCGTGATGAGGATGCAAGAGCAGACCGTTCTCCCGGTGAATTTTATCAGCTTGATTTTGAAATGGCTTTTGCAACGCAGGAGGATGTTTTTGCAGTTGCAGAGGATGTTCTTTATGATACATTTACTAAATTCGGCGGCGGCAAAAAGGTAAGTCCTGCTCCGTTTGTAAGAATTCCGTTTGAAGAGGCTATGCTTAAATACGGTACAGATAAGCCGGATTTAAGAAACCCGCTTGTCATTGAGGATTTAACCGAATTCTTCTCAAGAGTTGAGTTCAAGGCATTTCAGGGTAAGCCGGTTCGCGGAATCAATGTTCCGAATTGTGCAAAGCAGTCTAAGGGCTGGTTTGAAAAAATGCTCAAGTTTGCTCTTGAAATCGGTATGAAAGGTCTTGGATATATAGAGGTGCTTGAAGATGGCTCCTTCAAAGGTCCGATTGATAAATTCCTTTCTCCTGAGCAGAGAATTGAACTTAAAGAAATGCTGAATCTTAAAACAGATGATACTTTATTCTTCATCTGCGATACACCAAAGCATGTAAATGATTTTGCAGGTCAGATTAGAACAGAGCTTGCAAACCGTCTTGATTTAATTGATAAGGACAGCTTTGAGCTTTGTTATATTACAGATTTTCCGATGTTTGAAAAGGATGAAAACGGAAACCTTGCCTTTACGCATAATCCGTTCTCAATGCCGCAGGGCGAAATGGATGCACTTCTGAATCAGGATCCGCTTACAATCAAGGCATATCAGTATGATATTGTTTGTAACGGTGTTGAGCTTTCATCGGGTGCTGTTCGTAATCATCGTCCTGATGTTATGGTTAAGGCATTTGAAATGGCTGGCTACAGCGAGGATACAGTTAAAGAAAAGTTCGGCGCTTTGTATAAGGCGTTCCACTATGGTGCTCCGCCTCACGCAGGTATGGCTCCGGGTGTAGACAGAATGATTATGCTTCTTCAGGATGAAGAAAATATCCGTGAGGTTATTGCGTTCCCGATGAACTCCAATGCACAGGATATGCTGCTCGGCGCTCCGAATACCGTAACGGAAATGCAGCTTCGCGAAACGCATATCAAGCTTCGCAGACCTGCTCCCGAAAAATAACGAACACAATAATAAGGGCGGGATAGCTTTTAATATCCTGCCCTCGAAAATATTTATAAGGTGGATTAACAATGCAGATTACTCCCGAATTAATTAAATATCTTGAATCCCTTGCAAGAATAACGCTTTCCGAAGAGGAAGAAAAAAAGGTTGGCAATGAGCTTCAGGATATTCTGACTTATATTGATAAATTAAATGAGCTTGACACCGAGGGTGTTGAAGCAATGAGCCATTCATTCCCGCTTACAAATGTGCTTCGTGCCGATGAGGTTAAGGCTTCCATGAGCCCTGATGAAATCGTTGCAAATGCACCTGAAAGCCAGGACGGAGCATTCGTTGTTCCGAAAACAGTTGATTAAGGAGGGCGGATTTAATGGAAATTTATGAAATGACCGCTCTTGAAGTGGCTGAAAAAATCAGAAATAAGGAATTTACTGCTATGGATGCAGTTCATTCCGTTGCAAAGGCAGTTGAGGAAAAGGATAAAACCTACAATTGCTACACGCATTTTGATAAAGAGCTTGCTCTTGAAAAGGCTGAACAGGCACAAAAACTGATTGAAAACGAAGAGGCTGCCTCTGTTCTTGCAGGTGTTCCCGTTGCAATTAAGGATAATATCTGTACAAAAGGGGATATAACCTCCTGTTCATCAAAAATCCTTTCTAATTTCAAACCGCCGTATGATGCAACTGTAATCAAAAAGCTTGAAGCAGCAGGCGTGGTTCCCTGTGGCAAGGTAAATATGGATGAATTCGCAATGGGTTCAACTACGGAAACATCATTTTATGGTGCAACAAAGAATCCGTGGGATATTTCAAGGATTCCCGGCGGTTCGTCAGGCGGTGCTGCAGCAGCTGTTGCAGCCGATGAAAGTGTTATTGCGCTTGGCTCTGATACAGGCGGTTCTATTCGTCAGCCCTGCTCATTCTGCGGTGTAACAGGCTTAAAGCCAACCTATGGTGCTGTTTCCCGTTATGGACTTATTGCTTACGCTTCCTCTCTTGATCAGATTGGGCCTATCGGTAAGGATACGCTTGATGTTGCAGCAATGTTTTCCGTAATCAGCGGTAAGGATGAAAAAGACGGCACATCTATGAATGGTACTCCGTTTACTCTTGATGATATTAAAAATACAACAGATTTAAAGGGCAAAAAAGTTGGTGTTCCAAGCGATTATTTCGGCGAGGGTATTGATGAGGATGTTGCCAAAAGCGTTATGAATGCGGCTGAAACGCTTAAGGCTCTCGGTGCAGAGGTTGAGGAGTTTTCAATGCCGATTGTTGAATATGCAATTCCAACCTATTATATTATTGCCTGTGCCGAAGCCTGCTCAAACCTTTCAAGATTTGATGGTATTAAATATGGCTATAAATCCCCTGAAGCTGATAATCTTCGTGATGTATATTTCAAATCACGTTCCGAGGGCTTCGGAATGGAAGTTAAAAAGCGTATTATGCTTGGCAACTTTGTGCTTTCAAGCGGATATTTTGATGCTTATTATATTAAAGCGCTTAAGGCAAAGGGGCTTATTGTAAAGGCATTTAACGAAGCCTTTGAAAAGTATGATTTTCTTCTCGGTCCTGTTGCGCCTACAACTGCTCTTAAAATGGGCGAGGGCTTAAGTGACCCGCTTGCCATGTATCTTGGCGATATTTATACTGTTATGATTAATATTGCAGGCTTGCCGTCTTTGGCATTACCCTGTGGTTTTGATAAAAACAATATGCCTGTTGGTATGCAGCTTATCGGCAGACCGTTTGATGAAAAAACAATTCTTTCGGCAGGTAATGCTTATCAGTCTGCAACAGACTGGCATAAGCAGAAGCCAAATCTTGTTTAAGGAGGAGAAAATATATGGATTATTCAACCGTATGCGGTCTTGAAGTTCATACCGAACTTGCAACCAAAACTAAAATTTTCTGCTCCTGCTCAACCGAGTTTGGCGGAGAGCCGAATACGCACGTTTGTGAAATCTGCTCCGGTATGCCGGGTACGCTTCCTGTTCTGAATGAAAAGGTACTTGAATTTGCAGTAAGAACCGGTCTTGCAACAAACTGCGAAATCACAATGTATAATAAATTTGACAGAAAAAATTATTTTTACCCCGATTTGCCGAAGGCTTATCAGATAAGCCAGCTTTATCTTCCGATTTGCAGAAACGGATATATTGAAATTAATGACAGTATAAACGGCGGTAAGAAAAAGGTTAGGATTCATGAAATTCATATGGAAGAGGATGCAGGAAAGCTTGTCCACGATGAGTGGTCAGACTGCACGCTGGTAAACTTTAATCGCTGCGGCGTTCCGCTTCTTGAGATTGTTTCCGAGCCTGATATTGCTTCTGCTGATGAAGCTGTTGAATATGTTGAAAAGCTTCGTTCCATTCTTCAGTTCTGCGGTGTTTCCGATTGTAAAATGCAGGAGGGTTCGCTCCGTGCCGATGTTAATGTTTCCGTTATGGAAAAGGGCAGCACGGAATTTGGAACAAGAACGGAAATGAAGAATATAAACTCTTTCAAAGCAATTCATAATGCGATTGAAAGCGAGGCTCAGCGCCAGATAGAGCTTATTGAGGATGGCGGAACAGTTGTGCAGGAAACCCGCCGATGGGATGATTCCAAGGGCTATTCCTATGCTATGAGAAGCAAGGAGGATGCGCAGGATTATAAATATTTCCCGGATCCGGATTTGCCGCCTGTTCAGCTTACCGATGAATATGTGAATACAATCAAGGAAAATCTTCCCGAGCTTCCCGAAGCAAAGAAAGCGCGCTATATGTCTGAATTCGGCCTTTCCGAATATGATATTTCCATGATTTTTACATCGGTTGCTTATGTTAAGCTGTTTGAAAGAACAGTTGAGATAACGAAAAATCCTAAGGACAGCGCAAACTGGATTATGGGCGAATTGATGAAGATGATGAATGAAAATCAGCTTTTGCCGGAAAATATGAGCTTCCGTATGGATTCTCTCGGCGAGGTTATCAATCTCCTTAATGGCAATAAAATCAGCCGTGATTCAGCGAAAAAGGTTTTCAAGGCTGTTTTTGAACAAGACGTTATTCCTGCCGATTATGTTAAGGAAAACAATATGGAAATGGTTTCCGATACGGGCGCTATTAAAGCAGTGATTGATGAAGTGCTTGCAAACAACCAAAAGGCAGTGGATGAGTATAAGGGCGGTAAGGAAGCTTCCTTTAATTTCCTTATCGGTCAGTCTATGCGTGCGTTAAGAGGTAAAGCCCCTGCCGCAGAGGTTACAAAAATTTTAAAAGAAATATTAGGATAAAAAAACAAACGCCTTGATAAAAGTATTAAGGCGTTTATTTTATAGAGGTCGTTTATATGAAATATAGTTGGATTGATGAATTCTTGTTAAATAAAGCGGGTGTTACTAAAGATTTGCAGGCTGAATGGAATTGGATTCGTTATAAAATAGAAGATAAAATGTTTGCGGCTGTCTGCTTGAATGCTGAAGATAAGCCGAAATATATAACCTTAAAGCTTGAGCCGGGCGAGGGCGATTTCTTAAGAAATCAGTATGAGGATATTATTCCCGGTTATTATATGAATAAAGTGCATTGGAATTCCATAAAGGCAGATGGAAATATTCCCGATGATTTGCTGAAAGAAATGCTTGATAAATCCTATAATCTTGTATTGGCAGGCTTCAGTAAGAAAAAACAAAAAGAAATTTTAGAATAATATTAATATAACTCCTATAAATACTTTTGTATTGCAGGAGTTTTTTATATCTAATGAATTTCTTTGTATAAAATTCGACCTTTATAATAATGCGGATATAAAAATAAGATTGCTTGATTTTATAAGCAATCTTATTTTTTATCTTTTATTCCAAGAATATAATCAGCCGAAACATTGTAGTATTCACATAGCTTAATTAAATGATGTATAGGAAGCTCATTTGCACCACGTTCATATCTTGCATACATTGTTTGTGATGTACCGAGATAATCTGCAATTTCTTGTTGAGTTATATCATTATCCTCTCGCAAGTCTCTAATGATTTTGATGTAGTCCATGTTATCACCAAAGATATTATATCAAG
>JAIDJS010000304.1 GCA_029052085.1 Eubacterium sp. | reverse complement strand
GAAGGCAGATTGATAATAAATATCTAAAAAGGCTTGATCTGACAGATCAAGCCTTTTCCATTAGGACAAACTGATTATATAGTAAATAATTCCGTAAATCACACTTGAAGCAATTCCATAAACCAGAACGGGACCTGCGATTGAAAACATCTGAGCAGCCGTTCCGAGAACCATACCCTCATGCTTGAATTCAAGAGCAGGAGAAACAACCGAATTTGCAAATCCCGTTATAGGAACAATTGTACCCGCGCCGGCATGACGGGCTATTTTATCAAATATACCTATACCGGTTAAAATTGCGGTTATAATAATTATAATGCACGGCGTTGCAATTTTAATTTCATTTTCATTTAATCCAGCATTCTGAAAAATCATATTTAAAAATTGACCGAATGTACATATAAGTCCGCCAATCAGAAATGCCTTAACACAATTCAGAAGGATGGGAGAATTGGGGCTTGCCTTATCTGCCATTTTACTGTATTCATCTTTACTGATACTCATTTATTAACACCTCATTAAGTATTATTTAATATATGTTAACAAATATACAAATCTCTTGACAATTCATTTTTAAATTTGTAATATATGAATATACTAACTGTAAAGGAAATAATTCATATGCACCTTATTGATGTAAGAGATGTTTATAAAATTTACAACCCCGGCGAAAATCAGGTTAATGCACTTGACGGTGTTTCCATAACAATTGATGAGGGCGAATTTGTTGCAATCATCGGTCAGTCCGGCTCAGGAAAATCAACACTTATGAATATGCTTGGTCTTCTTGATACGCCAACAAGCGGCGAGTATTACATAAACGGAACGCTGCTTGACGATTTAACGGATGACCAGATGAGTGAAATCAGAAACAAACAGATTGGCTTCATCTTTCAGGGATTCAACCTTATCGCATCATTAAATGCAATTGAAAATGTTGAGCTTCCGCTTGTTTACAGAGGAATTCCAAAGACTGAAAGAAGAGAGATTTCCGAGGCCGCATTAAAAAAGGTTGGGCTTGAAAAAAGAATGCACCATTTACCTGCCGCTCTTTCAGGCGGTCAGCAGCAAAGGGTTGCCGTTGCAAGAGCCATTGCAGCAGCGCCGCCTGTCATTCTTGCTGACGAGCCTACAGGTAACTTGGACACACGCTCTACAAAGGACGTTATGCAGATTCTTCACAATCTTAAGGATGAAGGAAGAACAGTTATTGTTATTACCCACGATAATGAAATTGCCGAACAGGCAGAACGAGTTATTCGTATCCGTGACGGCAGAGTTGTAGAAGATTACATCAACCCGGGCTATGAAGAAAAATACGGAAGAGAAGCTAAATTAGATAATAAAAAACCCATTGACGAGGGATAAAAAATATAATTATCAGAATAAATCACCTGCTTATTGTAAAAAATATAGCAGGTGATTTTTTATGATATTTTTATATGCTTTTTTAGTTGGCGGATTAATCTGCGTAGTCGGTCAGCTGCTGATTGATTTAACTAAAATGACTCCTGCAAGAATACTTGTGCTGTTTGTATGCCTTGGAGTTTTACTGGGAGCATTCGGATGGTATGATAAGCTTGTAGATTTAGCAGGTGCAGGAGCAACGATTCCGTTAACAGGATTTGGAAATGCACTTGCAAAGGGTGTTAAGGAAGCAATACAAAAAGACGGTTTTATAGGAATTATAACAGGAGGCTTTACTGCCTGTGCCGGTGGCGTAACCGTTGCAATGCTTTCAGGACTTATTGTTTCAATGATAGCAAAACCAAAGGATAAATAAAAAAAGACAAGGAACAGCAAATCGCTGTTCCTTATTCACATATCAGGATGCTTTAAAATTATATATCGGTTTTATCTGAGAAACAATTTCGGCAGTTGGAGTTATCTCTGAAACAATTTCCTCTTTATTCTTATAAGCCATCGGGGATTCATCAAGTGTTGATTCCGTTATGCAGGTTGAAAAGATACCTGCCATTTCCTTTTGATATTCCTCAATGGAAAGCGTTTCCTTTGCACTGCCTCTGCTGAGTAATCTGCCAGCACCATGCGGAGCAGAACAGTTCCAATCTGCATTTCCTTTTCCGATACAGATAAGACTTCCGTCCCTCATATTAATAGGAATTAAAAGCATTTCTCCTTTTTTAGCAGAAACGGCACCCTTACGTATTATAT
>JAIDJS010000303.1 GCA_029052085.1 Eubacterium sp. | reverse complement strand
ATATATTAATTGCGCATTGTATCCAAAGGCAATAAAGAGTAATTCAAATTTGCTTTAAAACCGCAATTTGGCAGGTTCGTATTTCTCTTTATTGCCCAGAGAAAAATATCATTTCTCAAAAGAACTGCTCTTGTTGTGTTTTGAGCAGGGCTTTCGGAACGATAGCAGAAAGGAAATACATATGAAAAACACAAAGAAAATGGTTGGAATTGCTTTGCTGACAGCGATTGTAGCAGTTTTGCAGTTCACCCTCAGCTCAATCCGAGTTGGAACATTCACCTTCTCATTCATCCTTATACCGCTTGTTGTTGGCGCAGCACTTTACGGATATAAGGCAGGCGCCTGGCTTGGTCTTGTATTCGGCGCAACCGTGCTTATATCAGGCGATGCAGCAGCTTTCCTCGGGATTAATGTTGCAGGAACAATCGTAACGGTTCTTCTTAAAGGTCTTTTAGCAGGACTCTTTGCAGGGCTTGCATACAAGGCACTTGAAAAGGTAAACAAATACCTTGCAGTTATCGTTGCAGCAATCGTTTGCCCGCTTACCAACACGGGAATTTTCCTGTTAGGATGCAAAATTTTCTTCTTTGATGCGATTTCACAGATGGCAAATGATGCAGGATTTGATTCAGCCGTAGCATTTATGTTTATCGGTCTTGCAGGAATTAACTTCCTTGTAGAGCTTGGCACAAACGTTGTGCTTTCTCCCGTTATTGTAAGACTTATCCATATCGGCAAAAAGGAAGCGAAATAAACAAAAAAAACAATTGTAGGGGCGAGCATTGCTCGTCCGCAAATGAATCCCTCCACCGCAAGCGGTCCCCCTCCCCTTTGACAAGGGAGGCTGGTTGGGATTTTTCAGCAGTTTACCTCCCTCATCAGAGGGAGGTTTTTTTATTGCCATTCATTGACTTTATAAATTGATAATGTTATACTTAGGTTGCCAAATGAAATTTTATATAATCCAATGTTCGGTGTGTATTTTTATCTTTTGATAAAAATGCAGGCTCTTATTTTGCACACTGAAAATTGGGTTAGTATGTAGAATTTTGTTTGGCGACAGTTGAAGCCTGCGTTTTATTGCACAGCTTCGGCTGTGCATTTTTTATTTTAGGGAGGGAGCCAACCAAGAGTCGAACCCAATAGCCTAAAATAATCGGATTTTCGCACCTAACGCCATTTCCTGCCTTGATATACGGCAGTATACCTACGTCAAATAAATGACGCTATACACAAAAATCTGATTATTTTGGGTGCTTCGCAGTTTAGCTTTAGCAATTTTGTTCAACTCTTGGTTGGCTAAATAAATGGCTTGCTTTTTAGTTGATTTTGAAAATGAAAGCGGAAATTTACTGTATGGTATATCACATCTGAACTTCAGCAGAAACGATGAAATCATCATATTTTACAGCAAACACGCATCTCATTTAACAATGGAATTGCACAAGGAGCTTGAAATGACCAAAGCAAAAAAGATTTATATTAAAGTAGAAGCAAGGTATAAAAATGCTCTTGATTTTCAGCTTTCATCCTATCTTGGTTCGTGCATACAGAAAAACCCAAGGAAAAAATATTATATTTTATCAAAGGATAACGGCTATGACTGCGTTTGCCGTTTCTGGCGGGATAACCATATTTTCGTTAAACGGATAGAACACTTCTGCAATTATGATATATAAAAACAGCAGAGCTGATTTCAGCCCTACTGTTTTAAAATTCAGGATTTTTTCTTTTTGTAAATCAAAGTATCCATCTTCTCAGTACATTTATCAAAGACTGCGGCAAATGCAACCGTTGCTGCAAAGCTGACTGCCACGAACAAATATTTATATTCCGCAATTCCGAAATGCTCAAGGATTTCCATAGGTATTCTCTGAAGAATATAAATACTGAAAACATGCTTTCCGAACCAATTCAAAATACCATTCTGAATTTTTACTTTCATAGTAAACAGCATAATTAAAAATACAAATATAATACCCTCTGCGCTATAAATCAAAACAGATTTATTATTGTAATAGGCTGTTACACCGAAAGCAGCAAGCAGGATTACAAAGGAAACCAGCCAGTTGAAATCCCTTTTCAGAACAAATTTATCAAAATACGGTTTAAACAAAGAAAAAAGCATTCCGACAGGGAAACAGATTATTGTATTATAAAATCTGGACGGAAGCCCGATTTTATATTCAAACACTGCAAATGCAACTATTAATACTGTTACGGCGGCAGCGGCTAATACATTTGATTTTCTGAATACAATAAATGAAGCAAACACAATAATATAAAGCACAAAAGTTACAAACATATAC
>JAIDJS010000302.1 GCA_029052085.1 Eubacterium sp. | reverse complement strand
ATTCCTACTCGACAAATCCTATTATATGGGACTGTATTTTCTATGTTTTTGCGGGTAAAATATTCGCAAATTTGCTAATGTTTCACCTGTTATTTTTGGCAGCTGCTTTTCTTAGTATCAAAATAGTATCACATGAGATGGGAAATTTCAACTATTTTGCTCCCAAACAGCGATCCTAATTATCTATCAATCCCTGTAATTCATTTATAAAGCGACATACATGAAATCCGTCACATACAGCATGGTGGACTTGAATTGCTATTGGCAGCATAGTTCGTCCATTTTCTTGATAGTATTTTCCCATCGTGAAAATAGGTATCAGATAATCGTACCCTTTTTGTAGGTTCAAATTAAATCCCTCAAATGTTGTCCAAGGTAACATGGATACTGTAAAACTGTTAGGTGGAATATTTGGTTTTCCAATCATTCCGCTTTTCATTCCGTATTTAAGAATATCCTCTTTATATGCAGTACAAAAATTCTTCAAATCTGGTGTATATTCCGTCCAAAGGTCTGAAAATGTTTCTGTATCCTTGTGAAATACAGTATAGCAGGGTAACATTTCGCTATATATGCCTAATTCACCTTTTTCGTTGATTGCCGTTCTAAACTCAGGATGGCGGTTTACAATAGTTGCAATATAATAAAGCATGGCAGGATATAACTTCTGTTTCCGTTCTTTTATTCGAGTAATATCCAATTTGGCCGTTATGCTATATGTGCAGGGCACATTTGAAAAATAGTGTTCAAAATACTCCTTTCGCTCCCAATATTCTTTATCAATTGTCTGAAAAGTCATTTGGTTACCTCCAAAGTCTAATATGCTATACCATTATCTGATTTACATTATAATAGCAAACGATTTGACAACTATGTTCCTTGGAGAAAAGAAAATAGGACAAAAAGCCTGTATTCATGCGGGTTTGCGCCGTTTTGACGGTCATTCCCACTCTACTGTTCCAGGGGGTTTGGAGGTAATATCGTAAACAACACGGTTTACATGCTCTACCTCATTGGTTATACGATTTGAAACCTTTGCAAGGATATCATACGGAATTCTTGCCCAATCGGCTGTCATAAAGTCATCTGTTGTAACGGCTCTTATAGCAATAAGATTATCATAGGTTCTATGATCGCCCATTACACCTACAGTCTGTACACCGGGCAATACACAGAAAAATTGAGCAAGATTTTTTTCATAGCCGTTTTTAGCCATTTCATCACGAAGCACCCAGTCTGCCTCCTGAAGAATCTTGATTTTTTCAGCGGTTAATTCTCCGATGATTCTTACACCCAGGCCGGGACCGGGGAACGGCTGGCGCCAGACAAGCTCCTTCGGAATACCAAGCTTTTCGCCCACCTTACGAACCTCATCCTTGAAAAGGTCTGCCAGTGGCTCAATAACACCGAGAAATTCAACATCCTCGGGGAGATTTACCCTATTGTGATGCGTCTTGATAACATCGGCATCGCCTTTTCCGCTTTCGATACAATCCGGATAAATCGTTCCCTGTGCAAAATAACCCTTGTCCTCCTGCTTTCTGATTTCATTCCAGAAAACATTAAAGAATTCCGTGCCGATAATCTTTCTCTTCTGCTCAGGCTCTGTTACACCCTTAAGCTTTGCGAGGAATTGCCCGCCGCAGTTTACACGGATAAAATTCATATCAAAAAGAGAGGTAAAGGTCTTTTCAACAAAATCGCCCTCATCTTTTCTCATTAAACCCTGATCAACGAAAACACAGGTAAGCTGTTTTCCGACTGCACGGGACAAAAGACCTGCGGCAACGGAAGAGTCAACGCCGCCGGAAAGACCAAGTATAACATTTTTATCGCCAATCTGCTGTTTTAATTTTTCAACGGTGCTTTCAATAAAATTATCCATCTGCCAATCGCCGCTGCAATGACAAACCTCATAAAGGAAATTGTAAAGAACAGCATTTCCGTATTCGCTGTGCGTAACCTCGGGATGGAACTGAACGGCATAAATGTTTTTTTCTGTATTCTGCATTGCTGCGCATGGACAGTCATCCGTTTTGCCAACAATTTCAAAGCCGTCGGGTGCCTTGGAAATTCTGTCTGTATGGCTCATCCATACAATGCTTTTTTCAGGGATATCCTTAAAAATTGCCGAATCCTTAACGGTTATCTCAATTTTGCCGTATTCGCTGACAGGAGCAGTTTCAACCTCGCCGTCTGCCATCCAAGCAACAAGCTGACAGCCATAGCATATACCTAAAATCGGAACGCCGATATCAAGAATTTCCTTTGCATAATGCGGAGAACTCATTTCAAAAACGGAATTCGGACCTCCGGTAAAAATAATTCCTTTATAATTGTTGTTTCGGATTGTTTCAAGCGATACCGTGTAAGGCAGTATTTCGGCATAAACACCGTGATCCCTTACACGTCTTGCAATCAGCTGGTTATACTGACCGCCAAAATCAAGCACAAGAATTTTCTCCATTTTTTACATCACCTTTCCGGCTACAGACAGTAAACAGCCATCACAGAATGCCTTGCTATAGCCGGACAAGGCGTGATTTTTATATAGGCCGATTCACAATCGTGAAACACGCTATTTTGCAGAACCGGTATTAATCTGCTTAATTACTTCTTCCGTGTTTTTAATAAGCTTTTCAATATCCGCTTTTTTGCTTTCATTGCATTTTAAAACAGAAATTGAAAACGCATTTGTATCATATTCATCATCATTGCAGAAAAACGGAACCGTATAGCCAACCTCGTTGAATTTGCTTTTCGTTGCATATTCGCCGTTTATCTTATAGGAAATATAGTCATAATTATTTCTTTTATATGCAGTAAAGGCTGTTTCAAAGCTTTCATTACCTGCCATTTCCAATATGGTGCTTAAACCTTTCCAGGAAACATCAGGGTTTTCGCCGAAGGAATACGTATTGAAGCAAAGATTTGTTTTGCTGTCTTTTTTTTGAAGAATATAAAAAATGTCGTTTTTATAGCTGCTGAAATAGGTTGAGGTTGTTGTACCCTCATAAATTTTCTTTGCAGCCTTGCCGCTCCAATTAAATATTTCCGTTAAATACTTAGGAGAGGCATCCGTATCATCATAATCGCTTTTATTTCGGCTGATCAGCATAAGCTCACTGTTGCCGTCGCCGTTAAAATCAACAAGTTTAACAACGGCAACGCCGTTTACAAACACGCTGCTGCCAACTGTTGAAAGCTGTGGTTCGCCGAATTTTTTTATTTTTTCATCAATGATTCTTGAATAAGCACTTGCCTTTTTCTGCTCTTCGGTTTTCGGAAGATTGTTATTAGCTTCTTTTTCGCTGATGAACTGAACAAGACTGTCATGCACGGTGTTAAGCTGATATTCAGCCTTTGCCGAGGCCAAAGCCGAAAACTGAATGGTTTCAAAATGCTCGGAATCTATTTCATCATCAAAAAGATAGTATGCCGTACCCGGTTCAAAGGTGCATCTGTCGGCTTCCTTGAATTCACTGCCGCGAAGGGAAAGCAGAGCCATATTTTCTTTTCCGTTCCGGCTGCTTTTGTTTTCTTTATCTTCTTTATTTTCTTCGTTTTCTTCAATCAGCTTTCCGATATAATATTTGCCGTCGCTATGATAAATCGTAAGCCAGCTTCCAAGCTCGGGATACTCTTTCAGGCTGTTTGCCTCGTCATGATAAAGGCTTACAAATTCATTGCCGGTTTTACCCCAGACCTCAACATAATATTTACCGCTCTTAAAATAAGCGATAAGGAATTCATCATTTCCGTTATTATCAAAATCAAGACGGCGTACAGACGAGATACCAAGCATATGCCATGTGTTTTCCATTTCGGGAGTATCAAGCTTTTCAACTCTGCTGGTGCCTGTTTCCGTAATCAGGCTGGAACAGACAGCGGCAGCATTTTTGTTGAAATCCGAATTTTTGATATCCGTATCATAAACCTTAAGCGTAAAAACAGTAAGGAAAACAGCGATTGGAGCTACAAAAAGGAGAAAGGTAAATAAGCCGAAAAAGAATTTTTTCTTTTTCGAGAAAGGCTTATCAGATGCTCTGCCTATAAAGTATTCTTTCAAAAATCTAAAAAGCTTGCGTAAAAAACGTTTTGCCGTTTTCCATATTTGCTTAAAGATGTTTTTCTTCGGGGTCTTTTCAACACTTTTATTATTCTTTTTCAGGTGAGTTCACCTCATG
>JAIDJS010000301.1 GCA_029052085.1 Eubacterium sp. | reverse complement strand
TGTATATTTTACATGTTTTTTGTCAATATTTTGTGTCAATACTTTTTGCGTAAATTTTCTTTGAAAAATTATTGCTTTTTTGCTTGACTTATTTAAAATGCTTGAGTATAATGATATCTGCTGTAAAGACTAAAACTTTACACATTATAACGCAGAGGGGGATAAAAATGGCAAAGAATTTGGAAATCTCATATCTTCTCGATTTTTATGGGGAAATGTTAACACAGAAGCAGCATGATTTTCTCATATATTATTATGATGAAGATTTGTCCCTTTCTGAAATTGCAGAAAATGAGGGTATAACTCGCCAGGGTGTTCGTGATGCCATAAAAAGAGCGGAAAATCAGCTTTTTGATATGGAGAATCGTCTTGGTCTTGCAAAACGGTTTAATGAGGTTAAGCAATGCTTGGCTGAAATTAAGCAATGCGCGGAGGAAATCAGTGATTATAATTTAAATCATACTCTTTCAAAGGAAATTTCTTCCAACGCTGCAAAAATCAAAGCACTTGCCGATATGCTCGGCGAGTAATAAATTGGAGTGATTGCTTTTGGCTTTTGAAGGTCTTTCCGAAAGGCTTGAGAATTCCTTTAAAAAACTTCGTGCCAAGGGTAAATTAACCGAGGCAGATGTAAAAGAAGCAATGAGGGAAGTTCGCCTTGCACTTTTAGAGGCGGATGTAAACTATAAGGTTGCTAAGGATTTTACAAAAAGTGTAACCGAACGTGCCGTTGGCGAGGATGTAATGGAATCGTTAACGCCCGGTCAGATGGTTATAAAAATTGTTAATGAAGAATTAACCAAGCTTATGGGCGGCACTGAAAGTCGTCTTGCCATTGCAAACCGTCCGCCAACAGTTATTATGATGTGCGGTCTGCAGGGCTCGGGTAAAACAACCCACAGTGCAAAGCTTGCTTTAAAACTGAAAAATGAAGGGCACAGACCGATGCTTGTTGCCTGCGATATTTATCGTCCTGCTGCAATTAAGCAGCTGCAGGTTGTCGGCGAGCAGGTTGGTGTTCCTGTATTTGAAATGGGTATCGAAAATCCTGTTAAAATAGCTGAAGAGGCTATTAAATACGCTAAGGACCATGGTCATGATTATGTGTTCCTTGATACAGCGGGCCGTCTTCATATTGATGAAGAGCTTATGCAGGAGCTTCAGAATGTCCGTTCTGCGGTTCATCCGAATGAAATTCTGCTTGTTATTGATGCAATGACAGGTCAGGATGCCGTTAATGTTGCGAAAAGCTTTAATGAAACGCTTGGTATTGACGGTGTTATTCTTACAAAGCTTGATGGCGATACTCGTGGCGGTGCTGCACTTTCCGTAAGGGCAGTAACCGGAAAGCCGATTAAATTTGTCGGTACGGGCGAAAAGCTCGGCGATCTTGAAAGCTTTCATCCGGACAGAATGGCTTCAAGAATTCTTGGAATGGGCGATGTGCTTTCGTTTATCGAAAGAGCAGAGCAAAGCCTTGATGAAAAAAAGGCAGTTGAACTTGAAAAGAAGCTTGCCAAAAATAAGTTTGATTTCAATGATCTTCTTGATCAGTTTGCTCAGCTTGAAAGAATGGGCAGCATCAAGGATACGATAAAGATGATTCCCGGTATCGGCAATAAAATTAAGGATGCCGATATTGATGAAAGTGCTTTTGTAAGGTTTAAATCTATTATTTATTCAATGACCAAAGAGGAAAGAGCGCATCCGGATATAATCAATCCGTCAAGAAAACGCAGAATTGCTGCAGGCTGCGGAATGGGTGTTGAGGATGTAAATAAGCTTATGGCTCAGTTTAAGCAGATGAAAAAAATGATGAGCCAGTTTGCCGGCGGTAAGGGCGGTCCTAAAATGAGTAAAAAGATGCGCCGTATGATGCAGCAAAATCCTGAAATGGCACAGAAAATGATGGGAATGAAGGGTAATAATCCCTTCGGCTTTTAATTTGTATTAAACCAAATTTAATATATAGGTTTGATAATATATAATAAATAATATAAATATAATTTTTGGAGGTAACAAAAATGGCAGTAAAAATCAGACTTCGCAGAATGGGTGCAAAAAAGGCTCCTTTCTATCGTGTAGTAGTAGCAGATTCAAGATTCCCTCGTGACGGAAGATTCATTGAGGAAATCGGAACATACAACACAATGGTTGATCCGGCTGAAATCAATATTGATGCTGAAAAAGCTAAAAAGTGGATTGCTAACGGTGCTCAGCCAACAGATACCGTTAAAGACATTCTTAAAAAAGAAGGCATCCTTTAATCTTTAATTTTTGATATTCAAAGATTAAACAGGAGGTGTGTTCTTTGAAAGATTTGTTGATATCCATTACAAAGGGATTGGTTGATAATCCTGATGCAGTTTCTGTTGATGTTGATGAACCAAACGAAGAGGGCGTAACTGTTTATCATCTTCATGTTGCTGAGGATGATATGGGCAGAGTAATCGGCAAGCAGGGCAGAATTGCCAAGGCTATTCGTGTTGTTATGCGTGCAGCAGCAACAAGAAATGACGCAAGAATTTCTGTGGAAATTGATTAATTTCGCAAATAAAAACCTTTTGAGTATTTGATACTCAAACGGTTTTTTTACAGTTAATAATTGATTGACTATTTTACTGCAAAGTGATATACTGAAAGTGCCAAACAAACTTAATTATTTTTAGATAAAGTATGTCTTTTTTTCTTTTTGATAAAAATGCATACTCTGTTTTACATACCTTATCTAAGAGTTTGTTTAAGTTTGTTTGGCGACAGTTGGAGATATGCGTTTTTTTGCGTAGCTTCGGCTGCGCATTTTTTGATTGGAGGAATGATTATGGAAAATCAAATTGTAAAGCGAGAGTTTACTCCCATCTTCAAAAAGACGTTCAGCTTGCTACTTTCTCTTGTTATGCTTTTTAGTATAACAGCAGGTATAGATTTGTCTGCTTTTGCAGAAGAATTTGGCGATTATGGTTATGAAGTTCTTGATGATGGAACCATAAGAATAATACGCTATTATGGTTCGGATTCTGATTTAAATATCCCAAGCGTTATTGATAATAAGACAGTAACTATAATAGGTGGGGGTGCTTTTTCTGAAGCCTATAATGCTAAAAGTATATCAATACCTGATAGTGTTATTTCCATTGAGGCATTTGCGTTTGAGAATACTGGTTACTATAAGGATGAAAGCAACTGGGATAACGGTGTTTTATATATCGGTAATTATCTGGTTCAAACCGATAATGTTGCTGGAGCGTACGATATTAAGGATGGAACTGTTTTAATAGCAGATGGTGCATTTAATGATGGTGAGAAAGTAACAAGTATAACGCTTCCTGAAAGTGTTGCTTATGTTGGCGAATTGTCTTTAAAATGCCCGCTTTTAACGAATATTGAAATTGATAAAAATAATAAAGTATTTGACAGCAGAAATAATTGTAATGCGATTATTGAAACGAAAACGAATACGCTGATTTGTGGTTGTAAGAACACAATTATTCCTGATAGTGTAACATCAATAGGTTCTTGTGCTTTTTTAAACTGTACAGACTTAGCAAGTATAGTGATACCGAGTAGTGTGAAATCAATAGAAAGACAAGCATTTTATGGTTGTACAGGATTGACAAGTATTACAATTCCTGAAGGTGTAGCTAGTATAGGTGATTATGCTTTTCATAATTGTACAGGTTTAAAAAGTGTGAAAATTCCGAGTAGTATGACGGAAATAGGAGAAGATGTGTTTTGGTATTGCACAGGTTTGGAAGAGGTTATCATTGAAAATGGTGTCACTTCAATTGGTCGAGGTATGTTTAGCAATTGTGAAAGTTTGACAAATGTAACCATCCCGGGTAGTGTAAAAGAAATAAAACTCCGTGCTTTTGCAGAATGCCCTGAATTACAGAAAGTAACAATTGAAAAAGGCGTTCAATCAATTGCTGAATCTGCTTTTTGCAATTGTGACGCTTTAAAGAGTGTAATCATATCAGATAATGAAATAGATATTGATTCTTCAGCTTTTTCTGGATGTTTTGATATCAAAAATGTAACAATGCCATCCAGATATATTAAGTCACTTTACACAGATAATTTGGAAAATGTAACCATTCCGGATGGTGCAACGGAAATAGAAGAAGAAGTTTTCAGCAATTTATACACTTTAAAAAATATAACCATACCTGATAGTGTAACTCGTATTGAAAATCGTGCATTTTCTGGCTGTAGCCTTGCAAATATAGTAATACCAAATAATGTTGAATATATCGGCGATTATGCTTTTTATGATTGCTCAAATATGGCAGTTGATTTAGTAATACCGGAAAGTGTAAACTATATAGGAGAAAGTGCTTTTGAAGGCTGTTTTTATCTGCAGAATGTTGTTGTTCCGGATAGTACTTCAGTAGGTTACAGGGCTTTTAAAAATTGCCCTTATTTAACAAGTGCAACAGTTTCGGCGCATTACATAGATCAATTTGATAAATCCATATTAACGGATATAACTGTAACGGGTATATGGATAGAAGATAATGCGTTTAGGGATTTGGATAACTTACGCAATGTAACAATAGCAAATAGTGTAACATCAATAGGAGATAGTGCGTTCTATAAATGCACTAGTCTGGAAGAAGTGATAATTCCTGAAAATGTAACAAATATTGGCGAGAGCGCATTTTATAATTGCAGTAATTTAAAAAGTGTAACAATTCTAAGTAAAAATTGTCATATTGCCAGCAGACATGAGTATAGCAATATAAGTATGGAGGCAATTCCGGCTTCAATTACAATTTATGGATATTATGGTACACCTACTCAGGATTATGCCCGAAACAATCGTAATGAATTCATTCCCCTGGATAATACTTGCAATCATGCTTGGAACAGAATGGAAATCATCAAATATGCAACTTGTTTTGATGAAGGAACAATGGAGTATACTTGTGAGTGGTGCTATTCAAAGAAGACAGAAGTAATTCCTGCAAAAGGACACACGTTTGTAACAGATGAAGCGGTTGAGCCGACCTGTACAACAGAAGGAAAAACTGAAGGCTCACATTGTATAGGATGTAAAGCAGTAAATATAGCGCAGAAAACTATTCCGGCAACAGGTCATAGCTATGATTCGGGCAGGGTAACAAAAAAAGCAACCTGCACTGCAAATGGTGTAAAAACCTATATCTGCACCAAGTGTAAGGCGACAAAAACGGAAGCAGTCAAAGCCACAGGGCACAGCTTTGAAGAATTGGAGCTTGAGCCACCAACTGCTACAACAAAAGGAATTAAAACATATCTTTGTTCAAAGTGTGATGAAATAAAAACAGAAATAATTCCTGCCTTAGGACTTAAAACCCCAACTTTAAAAGTAGCAGTAAATGCAAATGGCTCATTTACATTATCTTGGAATAGAGTTTCAGAGGCAGAAAATTATGAACTTTATATAAAGAACGCAGACGGCTCATACAAACTTATGAAAACAGCAACGGATACATCAACAAAGTTTGTAACAGCAACTGCTGCGTATGGTAAGGCGTATTCATACAAAATCAGAGCGATAGCAGGCAATGTAAAATCAGATTTCAGTAATGTAGTAAATGTAACAAACAATAAGAAGTTACAAGCACCTATGGCCAAAGCAGTAGTAAACGCAAACGGAGGCTTTACGATTTCATGGAATGCCGTGGTAGGAGCGGACAGGTATGATGTATATATTGATAACGGCACAGGTTATAAGCTGTATAAAACAGTAACGGGAACATCCGTAACAACAGGGACAGCACATTATGGCAAGAAATATTCCTACAAGGTAAGGGCCGTAAACAGCAAGAACAGTGCAATAACATCGGTATTCAGTTCGGCAGTTACTGCAATCAATAATAAAAGATTGGTAACACCAACAGCCAAGGCAGTAGTAAACGCAAACGGAGGCTTTACGATTTCATGGAATGCAGTATCAGGAGCAGATAAGTATGATGTATATTATGATAACGGAACAGGCTATAAGCTTCTTCGTACAGTAACAGGTACCTCTACAACAACAGGAACTGCCCCATATGGAAAGAAGTATTCCTATAAAGTAAGGGCTGTAAACAGTAAGAACAGTGCAATAACATCAGCATTCAGTTCAGCGGTTACTGCAACAAACAATAAAAAGTTACAGACCCCAACAATGAAAGTAACAGTAAA
>JAIDJS010000300.1 GCA_029052085.1 Eubacterium sp. | reverse complement strand
CTTTATTCTGTGTATTATGCTTATCAGAAAAATGATTTAACTGATTTTTCAATCGAAGATGAAGTGGTTGCACGAAGAAAATTCATTGATGAAATGTTTACCTCTCTTCGTCTGAAAACTTCTGTTAAAGAGCTTGATGCTCAGTTTGCGCATTGTGTTTTAAGGGGCAGTGAAAGCATTTTTAAAACAAAAAATGGTTTAATGCACTCGCCGGGCGGCGGTAATTATTATGCTGCTCTATGGACGAATGATCAATGTGAATATGCAAATCCGTTTTTTCCGTTTTCTGGTTATGCTGCCGGTATAGAGCAGAGTATTAACTGTTATTCGCTTTATGAAAAGTATATGGATAAATCAGATACGCCGATGCGTGATAAAAAAGCGCTTGTTACAAGCATTATTTCTGAAGGTATGGATTTTTGGAATGGTGCAGGAGACAGAGGCGATGGCGAGATGTATGCCTACGGCATCTCCAGATTTCTTCTTGAAATGAGTGATGAAAAGCTTATTCATCGCTTTTGGGATAACCTTGTATGGTGTCTTGATTTTACGCTTTCAAGGAAAACATCGGATGGAATTATTGCAAGTGATTCCGATGAATTGGAAAACAGGTTTGAATCGGGGAATGCCAATCTGTTTACATCCTGCATTGCATATGATGCACTTGGCAATGCTGCAATTCTTGCCGATGTTGTCGGCGATAATGCCCATAAAGTGCTGTGGCTGAAAGAGCAGAAAGAGCTTAAGGATAATATTGAAAAATACTTCGGAAGAACGGTTGAGGGTTTTGATACCTATCGGTATTATGACGGGAATAACAATCTTCGTTCCTGGATATGTATGCCGCTTACTGTTGAAATTTTTGACAGAGCTGATGAAACGGTAAAGGCTCTGTTTTCTCCAAAGCTTTATTATGATGGAATGATGCGGTCAACATCTGATAATGATACAACCTGGGATAGATCCTTGTTGTTTGCACTTCGTGGTGTTTTCCTTGCAGGCAAGGCGGAAAAAGGGATAGAAGAAACTGTAAATTATTGTAAAAACAGGCTTCTCGGCTCCCATGCGCCATATCCTTATGAAGCGTATCCTGAGGGAAACAGGGCGCATCTTGCTGCAGAAAGTCTTCTTTTTGCAAGAGTTGTAACGGAGGGGCTTTTCGGACTTCGTGCTGTTGGGATGAATAAGCTCAGAATAAAGCCTCAGCTTACCGAAATCTGTTCTGAAATTTCGCTTTCCGGAATAAAGCTGTTTTCAAAGCATTTTCATGTTATGGCAAATAAAGATGGAATATCGGTTGAATATAATAATGCTTTATATCAAACCGATAAGCTTTCAGCCGTATTTGATTTTAATACTTTATCTTTTGAATAAAACTGAAACGGAGATAGTAATATCTCCGTTTTTTATAATCAAAAAGACACGGCTGTTGCCGTGCCCATGGATTACTTTTATTAGCAATCAAAATGAATGAACCCAGAAAAGAATCAAAGTGTTTATCAAACACATTATAAAGCCGGGTATTCATTAGCTTTTATCTAATCTTAATAAACTAAAGATTATTTGAAAGCTTTCTTACTTCATTGATTCCTCGTAAGCCTTGATCATCTTTTTAACCATCTGACCGCCTACTGAACCAGCCTGCTTAGCTGTAAGGTCTCCGTTGTAGCCCTGTTTAAGGTTAACACCTACTTCGCTAGCAGCTTCCATCTTAAATCTGTTAAGAGCATCTTTTGCTTCTGGAACTGTTGCCATTCTAAACACACCTCTTTTTCTATTTATATTGCAAAAGTAAAAGCTGTCTTATAATTTACAAAACAGATTTTGCTCTTGCAAGTAT
>JAIDJS010000030.1:4941-6037 GCA_029052085.1 Eubacterium sp. | reverse complement strand
GAAGCAACAGGGCTTGGTGTAATCCTTTCGGATTATGATACAAACGCAATCGTGTGGGGCCCCGGAAACATTCAGACTCACGAACGTCCCGTTGATCCAACAAAGCTTCAGAAGCAATACTCTGAGCTGAACGGAAAATGGCTTTTGGCAGATGACAAAAACATTTGCCTGACCTTTGATGAAGGCTACGAAAACGGCTACACAGCTCAGATTTTAGACACATTAAAAGCAAAAAATGTTAAAGCAATTTTCTTCTGCACCTACGATTATGTTAAGGACAATCCCGAGCTTGTTAACCGAATGATAAACGAAGGACATATTGTCGGCAATCATTCCTACAGACATTATAATTTTACCCAGATAGATGTTGAAACCGCACGGGATGAAATAACCATTCTTCACGATTATGTGGCTGAACAATTCGGATACGAAATGAAATATTTCCGTTTTCCCGAAGGTGCATTCAGTGCGCAGGCACTTGCTCTTACCAAAGACCTTGGCTATTCTTCTCTATTCTGGAGCTTTGCTTATGCAGACTGGGACAGAGAAAACCCACCGAGCAACGAAACAGCATTTGAAAAAATAACTTCGTCTGTTCATAACGGTGCAATTCTTCTGCTTCATGCAGTATGCAAATCAAACGCAGAGGTTTTAGGCGATGCAATAGATAATATTATCGAGCAGGGCTATACCTTTACAACATCCATTTAACTTCACTATCATATTCTGAATCAAAGAATAGGATATTTTTTGTAAATAAATAAAATAATTTGTTAATTTTATAATTTTGTGTTGTTATATAAATTTAATTATTATATAATACCATATATGAATTTTAAAATTTTACTTCGTTGAAAGTGAGAGATATTTATGATTTTTACGAGAGATATAGGAATAGATTTAGGAACAGAAAACACCCTTATATGCGACAGAAAGGGCAGAATTATAATCAGCGAACCATCGGTTGTTGCAGTTGATGTTAAATCACGCAGAGTTCTTGCAACAGGCGAAAAGGCAAAAGCCATGATAGGCAGAACGCCCGGCTCTATCGTTGCCGTTAAGCCGCTGAATGACGGTGTAATCGCTGACTTTGATA
>JAIDJS010000030.1:0-4931 GCA_029052085.1 Eubacterium sp. | reverse complement strand
ATGCCCGCCGATAAGCTTCACGATTTTATATACCGCTCCTCTAAGCGTTCATTTTTTACAAAAACAAGAGTTGTCATCTCCGTTCCGAGCGGTGTAACAGAGGTTGAAAGAAGAGCTGTTGAGGATGCTGTTCGTGCGGCAGGTGCACAGGAGGTTGAGCTTATTGAAGAACCTATGGCAGCTGCACTGGGTGTCGGTCTTCCGGTTTTTGAAGCAAAAGGCTCAATGATTGTAGATATCGGCGGTGGCACATGCGATGTTGCCGTGATTTCTCTTGGCGGAATTGCAGCAAGAAAAAGTATTAAAACAGCCGGAAATGCACTTGATGAGGCAATCATAAATTATATGAAAAAAAACCACAATCTTCTTATCGGAACCATTACCGCAGAAGACATTAAGCTTAAAATCGGATCCGCTATGGAATATGACGGCGAAGCTGTAATGGAAGTAAGAGGAAGAAATTTAACAGACGGGCTTCCGAACGCAATAGAGGTTACCTCTGCTGAAATCAGAGAAGTTCTTTCTGTGCCGGTTTCGGAAATTATCGGTGCTATCCGTGAAACGCTTGAAGTTACTCTTCCGGAGCTTGCCGCAGATATTATTGATAAAGGCATTTACATAACAGGAGGAACCTCACTTTTAAGAGGCCTTCCCGAGCTGATAACACAGGAAACAAAAATAGCAGTTCACAAAACCGATATGCCGCTTGAAGCAGTAGCTATCGGCGCATCAGTCAAATTAAGAAGGGCGAAATAAAAATGAAAAACCTTTTTAAAAGCAGACGTTTCAAACTGATAACAATCATTCTTTCCCTACTCCTTATCGGAGCACTTATCTGTGCTGCCAACGGCAACAGCGAAACCGCTCAATCAAGCGTTGTAGGAATTGTGTTTACACCTGCAAACTGGGTTGCTTCCAAAATATCAAACGGAATATCCTATGTTTTCGGCGAAGCAAGCGGAAATGCAGAATATTTAAAAAGAATAGATGAACTTGAAAAACAGGTTGGTTCTCTTCAGAATCAGCTGAATGATTATGAAAACCTGAAAAAACAGAATGCGTTGTATAAGGATGCCCTTCAGCTTAAAGAGGATAATCCGAATTTCAACTTTGTTGAAGCACTTGCCATTTCAAGAGATACTGCAGACATTTTCGGTTCTTACACGATAAATAAAGGCACACTTAACGGAATTAAAGAGGGCAACGCTGTACTTTACGGCAATTATATTGTTGGCGTTATCAGCAGTGCTTATCCGAATTACAGCATTGTTAAAACAATACTGGATCCCGATTTTTCAGTTTCGGCATACGAAATTGTTTCCGGTGAAATATCTTATGTAACAGGCGATGCTTCACTTGCTGCTGACGGAAAATGTAAAATGGCAAATCTGCCTGCAGCATCAGCGGTAACCTATGGTTCAATCATTTCAACAGCCGGATTAAGCGGAAATATACCAAAGGGGCTTATCATAGGAACAGTTGAAGAAATTGACGATGAAGTCATTTCCATTTCTCACTATGCTGTTATCAAACCGGGAATTGATGTGAATAACATAACAAACTGCCTTGTTTTAACAGAGAACAGCGAGGCGAACTGATGGATTTATCATACAGAAGAAAAATAACCAAAACAATTATTTATATCTTAATTATCGCCGCTGCCGCCATTATCCAGAATACAAACGGTCTTACCATTGAGATCGGAGGCGCCAGATGCTTTTTGCTTTTACCGGTTACAATTATGATTGGTATGGGCGAGGATGAAGGCTTTGCCGGAATACTGGGACTGATCGGCGGATTATTCTGGGATTTAAACTCTGCTGTTCACTTTGGTTTTAATGCAGCATTTATGTGCATATCCTGCTTCTGCTGTGCTGCACTGGTTACTTATATTATCAGAAATACTTTTATTTCAAACTTTGTTTTTTCAACTTTATCCGCTTTTGCTTATGCTTTTCTGTATTGGCTGTTTTTCATTATTATCAAAGGTGTGCACGGCGCTGAGCTGAGCCTTTTCAGTTTTTATCTTCCCTCTGCCATATACACAATGTTTACAGCTCCGTTTATATGGTTTTTCATAAATTGGATAAAGAAAAAACTGGATAAGCCTATAAAGGCATAATGTATTTTTCAGTAAAATGTTTACAGAACAATATCTTTGAATGAAAGGAGATTGCCGTGAAAAGCAGATACAGCAGTATCCGCTCTGTTATCGCTTTGGTACTTGTTGCCATAATGATAGGCGGATTCGGATATGAACTTTTTAATATTCAGATTTTAAAGCATGAATTTTATACTGAGCAAAACAACAATGTAACTACATACACCGTTCCGCTTGAAGCCGCACGAGGCGATATTGTAGACAGAAACGGCAATGTTCTTGTTACGAACCGACAGGGAAATTCTATCATTCTTGATGCAGCCTATTTTCCTTCACGCTCTGACAACAAGCAAAGAAATGAAATTATCCATAATCTTTTAAAGCTTTTTTATAAATATAAAGAAGAAGCGGTAAACAATCTTCCCCTTACTCTGAAAGGCGGTAAAATTGCATTTACCGATGATGAGGAAGAAATTGAAAAGATGAAGCGGGAGGATGTTTTCAATCTTCAGAAATATGCAACAGCCCAAAACTGCTTCGATACTATGGTTGAAATGTATGAGCTTGAGAATTATGATATAAATACAGCCCTTAAAATAGGCGCTGTAAGATACGAGCTTACAACGCAGTATTTTTCAATTGAAAACCCGGTTACAATAGCCGAAAATGTTAAAAATGAAACCGTTGCTGCAATCAAGGAAGATAAAAAAACTTATCTTGGAGCAGATGTTATGCCTGTTTCATACCGTGAATATACCGATTCAACAATCGCTCCGCATATTCTCGGCACAGTAAGAAAAATCAACGGCGAGGAATACAACGAGCTTAAGGATGACGGCTACGGAATAAATGATATCATCGGAGAAAGCGGAATAGAATCTGCCATGGAAAAGGAACTCCGCGGCGTTCCGGGCGAACTTACCATCACAATTGACAGCGAGGGAAATGTTACTGAGGAAATAACAAAAAATCCCATCAGGGGCAATACAGTTATGCTTACCATTGATAAGGATTTGCAAAGAGTTGCACAGGATAAGCTTAAAGAAATATGCGATGGTGTAAGCCTTACAAAGGGTGCCGGTGCCGTTGCTGTTCAGGATGTAAACAACGGCGAAATTCTTGCAGCTGCCTCTTATCCAACCTTTGATTTGCAGGATTATTATGATAATTATGAAAAGCTTGCCAAGAATAAAAGAAACCCTATGTGGAACCGCTTTGCGCTTGGCTTATATGCTCCCGGCTCTACCTTTAAACCGTTGATGTCCTGCGCAGCACTTGAGGAGGGAATTGTAGATGAAGATACTGTATTCCGATGCAGCGGTCTTTTTCAATACTATGATGTTCCTTTCCGATGTATGGACGGCAAAATACACGGGTATGAAAATGTTCGTCTTGCTCTTCGTGATTCCTGCAACATTTTCTTCTATAACTGTGCCGATGCACTTGGCATTACAAAAATTAATGAATACGGAAAAATGTTCGGACTTGGCGAAAAAACAGGCGTTGAGATACCTGAAGCAGCCGGTACATTCGCAAGTCCGGCCGTTGCGGAACAATACGGAAGAGCGTGGCAAATGGGTGACACTATTCAGGCAGGTATCGGTCAGTCCTATCATCTTTTCACTCCGCTTCAGCTTGCAAACTATTGCGCAACCATTGCAAATAACGGAACAAGATATGAATCCCACTTCGTTAAAGCGATTATAAACAGTTCTAATAAATCTATTGATGAAACCGGAATAAATGCTGTTGAGGACTTGCCTATTTCAGATAAAACCTTTACAACCGTTAAAGAAGGTATGCGCCTTGTTGCAACCGAACAGGGTATTCGATTTGTTTTTAATAAAATAGATACTCCTGTTGCCTGCAAAACAGGTACATCACAGGTTTGGGTAAACGGAAAAAAAGAAAACAACGGTTTCCTTATTACAATGGCACCATACAAAAATCCTGAAATTGCAGTTGCTTCTGCAATTGAACTTGCAGGCTCAGGTACAGAAACAGCAGAGATTACCTCTGCTATAATAGACTACTATTATTCAAATAACACCGATAAAACACCTGCACAGGAAGCAGGAGCATTACTGGATTAATATACAATATATAAGTGAATAATTATAATAAATATAATTTTTTATTGAATAAATATTACATTTATGGTATTATTATCAATATGATGATAAAAATTCAGCAAATCCCCTGTTAACAACTTTACATTTATCACGGAGGTAAATTATGAATATTGCACTCATAGCCCACGATGCAAAAAAAGAGCTTCTTGTTCAGTTCTGTATTGCATATTGCGGAATAATGAGCCGCCACAGCTTATGTGCAACAGGCACAACGGGAAAGCTTGTTCATGAGGCAACCGGTCTTAATATCAACTGCTTCCTTTCGGGAAGTCAGGGCGGCGGGCAACAGATTGCCAGCAGAATTGCCTGCAATGAAATAGACTTACTTATATTCTTCAGAGATCCGCTTAACCCTAAGCCGCACGAGCCCAATGACAATGATTTGCTCAGACTCTGCGATGTTCACAATATTCCGTTTGCAACAAATATTGCAACGGCCGAAGCGCTCGTAAGAGGTGTTGAGCGTGGAGATTTTGAGTGGAGAGAAATCGTAAACCCAAGATATAATTCATAACTAAAACTAAAATTTGTGTGGGCATTAGGCAACTACTCTCAAGAGTGATTTCCCTATGCTCACCCTTTTTTGAATGGAGATACATATGGCATTAATAACAAAAGCGAGTAAAGGCACAAAGGATGTTTTACCTAAAGAGGTATACAAAAATCAATATATTGAAGCAACTGCTCTTGATGTTGCA
>JAIDJS010000003.1 GCA_029052085.1 Eubacterium sp. | reverse complement strand
GTTTTCTTGCTGTCAGGTTGGGTTGGATCTTGGTATTAGTTCCATGTATCTAAATTTATACTGCAACTGTGATATACCGTGCCTTTATATTTAATCCAAATGCTTAAATCAATTTGTAAACAACCAGAATTTGGCGACACAGCTGTAAAAAGATATTCCCAAGGCCAATACCCTTTTTTCTTTCTATTCCCAATCTCTTTATTTGCTATTTCAGCAAATTCGGAAATAGATATAACCTTACTTTTATAAATACCCTTTTTATTTCTTGAAGCCCTTAATTCCACCTCGGGATCAAAGTACTCATCTTCTTCAAACTTGCATCTGATATGGCATTTTGTAAAATTCCCATATTTTTCAACAAGGCTTGCGTTATGATCATTATAGCAATGCGTTTCGAAGGTTAATATTAATTCACCATTTTCTAATTTTACTTCGCATAAATCCTGATCGTGCAAAATACCATCGGGTATAAAATGCTCCCGCATAACAAATTTTTCTGTCATTAAAATCTCCCCTTTTATTCATTATAACACAGAAAAAACCGAAGGACAATATCCTTCGGTTTTGATATTATTTCGTTAAAAGCGCAAATTCATTTGGAGATAAGCGGATATAGCCGTCCTTTGAAACAGGGGCAAAGAGATTATAGGAAGTATCCCATTCCGATCCGACATAAACATCAAACATTTCATTTGAATTATTAACGGCAACAAGCACCTGATTATCCTCGGAAACACGCTTATATGCTATAACATTGAATCCGCTGAAAACCGGAACAAAATTTCCGTTTGCAAACGCTTTACAGCCGTTTCTGATTTCGCCGAGCCTTTTATACCATTTATGAAGTTCTTCATCAATATTATTCCAATCAAAGCAGGCTCTGTTAAACGGGTCTTTCATGCCCTGCAGGCCGGCTTCATCTCCGTAATAAAGACTTGGAACACCAGGAAGTGTATATTGAATAAGGCTTGCCATTTTCATCATTGAAACGCCTTTTTTATAGTTTTCATCTGAAAGTACATTATGCTCATGCTGCCAATCTCTGCCGTAACCATCCGCATTTTCGCCTGCCAGACGGGTTATGGCACGCTCTGTATCGTGCGTTCCGATATGGTTCATAAGCACATTTAAAACACATGGAGGATAATTTTCAACAATGCTCATTACTGCATTGAAAAAACTTTCAGAACCGCCGTATTTAACAAAATTAAGCACAGCATCGGCAAAAGGATAATTCATAACACTGTCAAGCTGTTCGCCAAGCAGATAACGTCTTCTTTCGCCATAGGCAAACTTATTTGTTGCATCCTCCCATACCTCGCCTATAATGATTGCATTTTCATTTTCAGCCTTTACCGCTTTTCGCAAATCATCAAGGAAAACATCGGGAAGTTCATCGGCTACATCAAGCCGCCAGCCGCTGATTCCACAGCGAAGCCATTTTCTTAAAATGCCGTTTTTACCGCAGATATATTCACGATAGCTTTCGTTTTCCTCAATAATTTCAGGCAAAAGCTTTATTCCCCACCAGCTTTGGTATTCATTCGGATAATCAATAAATTTATACCAATCAAAATAGGGGCTTTCCTTACTGTTATAAGCACCCACGCTATTGTATTTACCATAGAGATTAAAATACTTTGAATCACAGCCTGTATGACTGAAAACGCCATCAAGAATAATACCGATACCCTTTTCCTCAGCTCTTTTGCATAGGGATTTCAAATCATTTTCAGTACCGAGTAGAGAATCTATTTTTTCATAATCTGCAGTATCATATCTGTGATTTGAATTCGCTTCAAAGATAGGATTCAGATAGATGCAGGAAACGCCAAGCTCTTTAATATAATCAAGCTTTTCCTCAATTCCCTTTAAATCACCGCCGAAATAATCATTATTCCAAAGACCATTCATCTGGCTTTCGTGCCAGAAAGGCTCATCGCCCCATTTACGTATAACTCTTGTATTCGGAACGTTATTTTTCTTTTGTCCGCTGTTGTAAAATCTATCGGGGAAAATCTGATAAATGATTCCGCCTTTAAGGAAATCAGGAGTTTTAAAATCCTTATCATAAACGGTCTGCTGAAACTCACTGCCGTCTATATTGAAGTCGCCGCAGCCGTTTCCAACATTTTTAATAAAGGATTTACCCCATGGCGTATCAAGCTCAAAATGATAAAAATAAAGACCCGGAGTCGTTGCCGAAAAATGGAGCTCCCAATATTCATTATCATTACCGCACATTCCTGCCCAGAACATGCCGTAATAAACAGTTTCTTCTCCGTCCTTAAACACGGCAAGGCTTGCACCTGTACACCCCAAGGAACGAGGAACAACTATGCGAAGCTTAACCTTTTCTTCTGCAGCAACAGCCGAAACTATGGATTTATATTCAGTTTTTCTTGAATCAAAAATTTTCATAGCACTCAGTAAAACAGGGCGAATATAAAAGTTTTACCTAATTTATCCGCCCTTTTCAGATTTAATTATTTTGATTTTTTAACAGACTTTTTAGCCGTTTTCTTTTCAGCCTTAGCAGTTGCCTTTTTCTCTGCTTTCGGAGCTGCAGGTTTCGCTGTTTCAAACTGAACAGGCTTCGTATGCCAGATATTATTTGCATAATCCATTATAGAACGGTCTGCACTGAACACACCTGCGCCACTGATATTCATAAGTGACATTCTTGCGAATTTTTCCTTATCCTTATAAACCTCAGAAGCATATGCCTGCGCCTTCTGATAATCAGCAAAATCAGCAAGCGCCATATAAGGATCCACATTCATAAGGCTTGATGAAATCTCTGTAAAGGTTTTTCCGTTTACACCCATATTGATGAAATCAACAACATTTTTTAATGTTGGATTGTTATTAATATAGTTCATAGGATAATAGCCATCACGCTGAAGCTGCTGAACCTCCGGTGTTTTAAGACCAAAGATGATAATATTATCATCGCCTACTGCATCGGCAATTTCAACATTGGCACCGTCAAGTGTACCAATCGTTACAGCACCATTAAGCATAAGCTTCATATTACCTGTACCTGATGCTTCTGTACCTGCAAGGGAAATCTGCTCTGAGAAATCAGCGGCAGGCATAAGCATTTCAGCAAGACTTACATTGTATTCTTCCATAAATACAACCTTAATTCTGCCCTTGATATCAGGATCATTATTGATAAGCTTTGAAAGAGAATCAATAAGTTCGATTGTTTTCTTTGCCATATAGTAGCCCGGTGCTGCCTTTGAAGCAAAAATATACGTTTTAGGCTCAAACTTCATATTCGGATTTGCTTTAAGCATCTGATATTCAGCAATAATATTAAGAATATTAAGGCTCTGACGCTTATACTCATGAAGTCTTTTAACCTGAACATCAAAAATGGAGTTCGGATCAATCTCAACGCCGTTTCTCTTCTTTACAATATCAGCAAATCGAAGCTTGTTGTTATACTTGATTTTCTGAAGCGTTTCAAGAACCTGTTTATCGTTCTTGTATTCACGAAGCTTAAGAAGCTCATCGCTTTTTGTAATAAACTTGTCTCCGATAAGCTCTGTTATAAACTTGGTAAGCTCAGGATTGGACTGGCAAATCCATCTTCTGAAAGCAATTCCGTTTGTTACATTCTTGAACTTATCCGGAGTAATGGTATAGAAATCATTGAAAACGGTTTCCTTAAGAATTTCCGAATGAAGAGCAGAAACACCATTTACGGAATGAGAACCTGCCACACAAAGATTTGCCATACGAACAACACCGCCGGAAACGATAGCCATTCTTTCAACCTTTTCTGCATCATGTGTTGTTGCCCAGACATAGGCACGGAAGCGATTATCAATCTCTTTTGTAATCTGATAAATACGGGGAAGAAGTCTGCTGTAAAGCTCCTCGCTCCAGCATTCAAGCGCTTCCTTCATAACAGTATGGTTTGTATAAGCAATTGTTTTTGTAACAATATTCCAAGCACTGTCCCAATCATAGCCGCATTCATCAAGAAGAATTCTCATA
Organism: Eubacterium sp.; assembly: GCA_029052085.1. GTDB lineage: Bacteria > Bacillota > Clostridia > Oscillospirales > Acutalibacteraceae > Eubacterium_R. The sequence continues at coordinate 1,048 of JAIDJS010000003.1, read as the reverse complement.
AGCTCAGGAATTGCCATTGTAGGATGCGTATCATTGATATGGATAGCAATCTTTTCAGGAAGATTATCAACCGTTCCGTATTTTGTTAAATGGCGCTGGATAATATCCTGAATAGAAGCAGAAACAAGGAAATACTGCTGACGAAGACGAAGAGATTTACCCTCAGGAGAATTATCGGCAGGATAAAGAACCTTTGAAATAGCCTCAGCCATTGCAGACTGCTCCATTGCCTTTATAAATGAGCCCTGATTGAAGAGGCTCATATCAAGCTCAGGCTTACGGGAAGCCCAAAGACGAAGTCTTGAAACGCCTTGACCTTTACCGGAAACATACATATCATAAGGAACAGCCGTAACCGTATTGCAATCACGCATTTCAACATGATGATAATCTCCGTCCCAGCTATCCTCTACCCAGCCTTCAAAGTTGATTTCAACTGCTCTTTCCTCTCTAGGAACAAGCCATACATCGCCGCCCGGAAGCCAGAAATCCGGAAGTTCCGTCTGCCAACCGTCTACCAGCTTCTGCTTAAAAATACCGGCTTCGTATCTGATTGAATAACCCATAGACTGAAAACCATTTGTTGCAAGACCATCAAGATAGCATGCAGCAAGTCTGCCAAGACCGCCGTTTCCGAGGCCGGCATCAGGCTCCTTGGAATAAAGCGCATCAAGGCTGATATCATAGCTGCTTAATGCCTTTTCAAAAACATCTGTTAAACCAAGGTTATACAAATTGTTTTTAAGTGAACGCCCCATAAGGAATTCCATACAAAGATAATAAATCTGCTTTGTATCCTGCTTATCGGCAGTATGGCGAAAATCGCTGTTCATAGCAGCCAGTTCATCACGAACAATCATAGCTACTGCTTTATAAAACTGCTCAACAGAAGCAGTTGAGGGGGTAACGCCGAAGAAATGGCTTAATTTGTCATTAATCATTTTTTTTGCCTGAGCGGCAGAAACTTGCGAATTCATATACAATACCTCCAAAAATATAAAATTATAACGGTAAAAATATCCAACGTTTTGTTAATTATACACTAAAT